>CAIMFA010000615.1 GCA_903840185.1 uncultured Lentisphaeria bacterium
CATACTATTAATATGTCGCTCCGCTGGAGCTCAATTCTGAATCCATAAATCCCGGTTATGACTGAGCATAACCCTCCACAAAACTAGTTCTAAAGTTCTAAAGTTCTAAAGTTCTAAAGTTCTTTCCAGACACCAGTCACTAGTCACCGCCTGACTCCTGGCTCCTGATTTGCGCCAATGCTTATGCGCCTTTGTCAATGATGATCATTTTGCGCTGATAAGTCGGCACGTCCAGATCCTCGCCATTGTGGTTCACGGGCGTGGTATTCAGGAAAATTCCCTTGGAAACGTTCTGCAGCGGGAGTTCGCCCTGTTCAAAATCTTTCGTTGACTCAATTGTATTAACGGTGGTCCGCACCTGATTGGAGCGCGAATCCCCGAATTCAATATTACGGCGTAAATCTTCTTTGGTTTCTTTCTTGTCAAATTTTACCGTTATCGCGGTGATCTGGACGAAATCGGCATACGCCGGGTCGGTGTTGGTGCCGACGATGACTTTGGAATCATCACTGATGAATTTAGCGGCAATCTCAAACGCCATCTTGGTTTCGCCGATATTTAAATCGGGACCGCCGGTCATGACCAGAAACAGCGCATCGGCTTCTTTCAGTTGTGTGGTGCCGCCGAGAAGCGGTGATTCCAGCATGCGTTCCAGCGCCAGGTGGCAGCGGTTGAGGCCGTCGGATGAGGCCGCAGTGCCGACACCGATGCTGCATACGCTTTTGCGTTTACTCATAACCGCGACAAAGTCGGAAAAATCGGCTGCAAGCAGATTTTTACAGCGCATGATCTCGCTGACCCCGAGAATCGACCTGGCCACTTCAATATCGGCTCTTTCAAAAGCATCACCCACCGGGAAGTCCGCCGGCAGCGAGGAGAACAGCAGATCGTTAGGCAGGCAGAGCAGCACATCCACGGTCGGCAGCAGTTCGCGGACGCCGTCTTCGGCGATGCGCCGTTTGCTGTGCCCTTCAAGTGTAAAAGGGGTGGTCATGATAAACATCGAGGGGATTTTGCGGCTTTTCGCAACACTGGCGAAGATCGGAGCGCCGCCGGTGGCGGTGCCGCCGCCGAGTCCGCCGGTAACGATCAGCAGCGTGGTGTCTTCCAGCATGGCATTGATCCGGGGGCGTTCGCGTCCCAGCGAACGCTGGCCAAGAATGACATCTCCACCGCAGCCGATGCCGTTACGCCACTGCATATCGGCAACAATCTTATTCGGGATGCTGCATTTTTCAATCGCTTCGGCATCGGTGTCTATCGCGATCATATTCAGCCAGGCGGATTCTTTTAAAGCCGCCAGGCGGTTGATGATTTTGACCCCGGAATTGCCGATACCGACAACTGTAACTTTGACTGGTTTTATCTTTTCTGCTGTCATATTGCCTAAAACTTTATAGATTTTTTCAAGTTACTGACACCCTGCCAGAATCGTCCGGCCACATTATCAATAGGATTGATCAGCATTCTGCTGAAAACGCCGCGTTTTTCTTTGGTGGTGAGAATCCGGCTGAGTTCTTCTCCGAATTTGAGCACGCCCCAGATGGTGCTGTAACGCGGATTTTCAATACCGGTCACGGCGCCGCTGGCGTCGAACGGCTGGCCTATCCTCACCGGGAACTCAAAGACTTCCTTGAAAATTTCGGATGTCCGCGGAAAAAGCGCCGCACCGCCGGAGAGCACCCCGCCGGAACCGAGATTATTGATGATGCCGTGATCTTTGATTTTGCGGTGAATGATCTGAAAAATCTCCCGGAGACGCAGATCAATGATTTTTTCTATTGAACTGAGCGGAACTTTACGGTCATTGCCGGTGACGGTCTTCAATTCGACGAAGCCTTTGCGGTCATGAATATGCTGCATGATCGAACCGTCTTTCAGCATCTTGCGGCAGGTGGAAATATGCAGATCAAGACCGATGGAAAGATCGTTGGCGACATGATCAAAACCGACCGGCAGCACTCCGCTGAAGAGCACCCCCATGTTGTAGATGACAATGAATTCAGTGGTGCCCGCGCCCATATCCACCAGCAGTACGCCGTTTTCTTTTTCCTCTTCGGTCAGTATTCCGTAAGCGGAGGCAATTCCGCTGAACGCCGGGATGATTTCTTCGTCAAAACCGGCATCGCGGAGAATTGATTTAAAATTTTCAACCCGGTTGGTATCGCCGTGAATAACGTGAATGAACGCTTCAAATTTATCCGCCACCTGATCGGACGGATTACGCACGCGGCGGCAGCCGTCAAGCATGAAATAGGAGTCGAAAGTGTTGATAATAGTCTGGTCGAACGGCAGCGGTTTCACCTGGGCGTTCTGCAGTGCTTCATCAATGTCGTCATCGGATACCCGGTGATTTTCGGATTTAACGAACACGGTGCCGATACCCTGATAGGAATTGATGCTGGCTCCGGTTACCGCAACCGCGATCAGGCTGCTGTTGTTGACCTGGCGTCCGGAAGATTCGTCAGCTTCATCAATAACCCGCATCAGGATGTCCAGCGCGGCCGACATATCCGAGATTTCGCCTTTGCAGATCGCATTTTCTGAAGATGCCTCGCCGCGGCCGATTACTGAAATGCCGCCTTCGGGAAGAGCTTCTCCGACCAGAACACAGATTTTCGATGTGCCTAATTCAACAGCGGTTACTATATTTTTCTGATGAAACATCGTTAGACTCTATATTAATTATTAATTATTTAAAACCATAAGCGCTGAATTGAAAAATATTTCAAAACTGAGAAATTGCTAATGCACATTCAAAAAATTATGCGTTTTTAATACTCTGCACGGCTGAAAATTCAACATGAACCAGCAGGATTATGGATTGGATTTTTTCGATCCGGCTGACAGGCGATATGAATATCGCATGAAGGAGGAACTGAAAAAGACACCCGCAAGACGCTCGTTCAGCAATTGCGGAATTGCGATCTTTTGAGTCTGAATTCGCACTTTTCGAAGCTTTGATTACCCCGGTATCGGCAGCATTTCAGAATACGAACCAATTCTCAAAATCGCAATCTATGTTTAATTTTACAGCCGTGCAGAATATAACCGTTTCACATTATTAATTTTCTTAAAAGTTTTATTTTTAGCTCTACTAATTATTCATTTAGATGATACCTTAATCTAAGTTTTTAAATTTTATAACAGGGTCTTATTGTACAATGAACAATGTATCGGTAAAATTTGCCTTTATAATGATATTGACGGTTTTTGCCGGAGCGTATGAAGTTAAATCCGGTCAGGATGCAACTGTTTCCGCCAATAAAAATACTGTCAAGTACGTGTTTTTGTTCATTGGCGACGGCATGGGCGACAATCACAAAATACTGGCCGAACAGGCGTTTCAGAATGGACATCCCGGTGCCCGGCTCTTTATGACCCGCCTGCCGGTTCAAGCCAGGACTATAACGCTGAATTCAGAGAAAAAGACTACTGATTCTGCTGCGGCAGGCACTGCGATTGCCTGCGGAGTAAAAACCACCAACAGCAAGCTTGGACTGGATCCGGCCGGGAAAAGTCTTACCAGCATCGCCGTTCTCGCTAAGCAAAAAGGCATGAAAGTCGGAATGATTTCCACTTCCGCACTTAATGACGCCACGCCCGCCGCCTTTTATGCGCACGTGGATGCCCGTGATCAGTTCAAAACTATTGTTGGTGATATGGCGGCCAGCGGATTTGATTTCTTTGGCGGCGGCAAACTGCATCTGGGTAAGTCGTCGGAGGCCGAGTTTGCCCAGACACTGAAAACTGCCGGTTATACTATCCTTAATGGTAAATCGGGTCTTAAATCGGCAACCACTGCAAAATGCTATGCTCAAACTCCCGGGTACTGGGTTATAGATACGAAGAATCCGGATGTTCCGACTCTTGCGGAGTATACTCTTAAAGCATCAGAAGTGCTGGACAATCCCAACGGTTTTTTCGTTATGGTCGAAGGCGGCAGAATTGATCATGCTTCTCACGATAATGATGCCGGAGCAATGATTCAGGAACTTTTCGCGTTTGACAATGCGGTTAAAACCGGAATGGAATTTCAACAGAAACATCCGGATGATACGCTGATTGTAGTGACTGCCGACCATGAAACCGGCGGGCTGACGCTCGCGGATGACATGCAGGCTCAAAAGGCGGTAATTCTCAAACAGAAAGCCAGCTTCTTTTCGATTCTGGGAGATTTGAAGAGAATAAAGAATACTGAAGACAATTTTGAACCGGCTTTCAGCCTGGTGAAAGAAGCTTTGGGTTTCGATGGATTTACGAAATCCGAGCAGGCGGATTTGAAAGCTGTCTGGACTGGAGACAGCAAAGACAAAGATAAATATAAAGTTTTTCTTTCTCAGGCATTCAAGATTCGCGATCTGCATTGCGGCGTAAAATGGACTACCGTCGGTCACTCGGCTGCCCAGATCACCACTGCCGCTTCCGGTAAAGGCCAGGAATTGTTTGCCGGGAATGGCGAGAATATTGCAATTTTTGCCAACTTGAAACAGCTTATATCAGGCTGCCCTCCATAATTAGCTGCATCAGATAAGCCGTTGCAATATTTTTCCCCGACAGCAAAAATACCGGGATTAATCTTTTGCAAGACTTTAAAAAACGTCAAAGTCATTCTATATTATCGGGTTCACGGGTCATTGCTATTCAAATTTAAACAATTAATTAAATAATACATGCGGAGCAAATAATGGCGGCTACGAAAAAGGATAACCTCGGAGCAAAAGCCCAGATAGACTTTCATTGTCTGGACAACAATTGTGACGGAATCATTAAATTCAATCTTGCGGATGTCGCCAAACCGGATTTTCAGGCGGTTTGTGCCAAATGTCACAGCACCTACGAACTGGACGATGATCTGCGGGACAAACTGAACCGGATGCTGCTGCTGATCGTCGCAATACGCAACGCCGAGGATATTCTGGGCGATTGCAATGTTTCCGTCAATGTCGCCAATGGCGAAGTAAAGATTCCGTATGCGCTGCTGCTGACCAGGCTGAACACGATGATCACGCTTAATCTGGGAGGAAAGAAAGTGGACTTTCACCTTTGGGTGGAGCCTGCATCCCCGGACACATTCAGATAATTCGCAGTTTTTAACCAGTTATTTTATTAACCTGATAACATTGTAAAGTGATAAATCTATTATGAAAAAAGAAGAATTGATCAAAATATTCCAGGATTCACAAGCTCTCCTTGAAGGACATTTTAAACTCCGCAGCGGCCTGCACAGCAACCGTTTTTTTCAGGCTGCGCTGCTGCTGCAGTATCCGGACACCGCTGAAAAAGTGTGCAGGGTGCTGGCCGACAAATTTAAGCATCTGAAAATAGATACCGTGATTTCTCCGGCGGTCGGCGGTCTCATCGTCGGGCAGGAAGTTGCCAGAGCGCTTGGCGTAAAAGCTATTTTTGCGGACAAGGAAGATGGTAAACTGGTACTTAAGCGCGGTTTTGAGATCAAGCCCGGAGAGAAAATCCTGGTGGCCGAGGATGTGGTCACCCGCGGCGGCAGAGTTCAGGAGACCATTGATCTGGTCCGTACTTTCGGCGGGGATGTCGTCGGTGTCGGTGTGCTGGTTGACCGCAGCTGCGGCCAGGCTAAATTTGATATTCCGCATCAATGCCTGCTGGAACTTGAACTGGAAACTTATGAACCGGATAACTGCCCGTTATGTAAAGCCGGAGTGCCGGTTGAACGTCCCGGCTCAAAATAATACCGGAAACAACATCCGGGCAACACTATATTAGGAACACTCATGCTGACTTCAATTTTAAAGAAAGTATTTGGAACTAAATCTCTCCGGGATCTGAAAAAGATGATGCCGCTGGTCAGAAGGATCAACGAGCTGGAATTGTCTTATCAGAAACTTTCGGAAGAGGAATTGAAAAATAAAACGCCGGAATTCAAGCAGCGGCTGGCTCAGGGCGAAACGCTCGACGATATCATGTGCGAAGCTTTCGCCGTGGTCAAAAATGCCTGCCGCCGGATGGTTGGCGTTGAAATCACGGTCTGCGACCAGAAAATGGTCTGGGATATGGTGCCGTTCGATGTGCAGATCCTTGGCGGAATCGCCCTGCACCGCGGCAACATCGCGGAAATGGCCACCGGCGAAGGTAAAACCCTTGTCGCCACCATGCCGCTGTATCTGAACGCCCTTTCCGGCAGAAACTGCCAGCTGGTCACCGTCAACGACTTTCTGGCCAGACGTGACTGCGAATGGATGGGAACAATCTACCGCTATCTGGGATTGACAATCGGCTGTCTGCAGAACATGCAGCCGCCGCCAATCAGAAGAGAGCAGTATACATACGACATCACTTACGGCACCAACAGCGAATTCGGATTCGACTATCTGCGCGACATGGGCATGGCGTCCGAACCTGAGCATTTAGTTCAGCGTGATCATTACTATGCGATCATTGACGAAATAGACAGCATTCTTATTGACGAAGCCAGGACTCCGCTGATTATTACCGGTCCGGTGGGTTCCTCCAGTCATCAGTTTGATTCGCTGAAGCCGCTGGTTGCGGATTTATATTCCAGGCAGAATCTGCTCTGTTCGAGAATGGTAAGAGACGCCAGGGAGTCTTTGGCGAAAGAGAACCTGTCGGATGATGAGCGCGAAGCCGCAATGATAAAACTGCTGCAAGTAAAATTCGGGATGCCGACGCACAAGCAGTTAATGCATGTTTTTGAAGACGGCGCGATACTGAAAGATATGGAAAAACTGGAAATGAGAGTCCGCAGCGACAATAACCGCGGGCTGCTCCAGGAAGTTCAATCGGAATTGTTTTTCAATATTGACGAAAAGAGCAATGAAGCGGATTTGACGGAAAAAGGGCGCTCTGCCATTTCTCCTGACGACCCGGACGCTTTTATCATGCCTGATTTGTTGAATGAATTGCACAACATCGAAAACGATGCGGCGCTTAGCGAGGTGGAGAAAGCGGAGAAAAAGCAGAAGTTCCAGGATGAGTTCATGAAGAAAAGCGAACGGCTGCATGACCTTTCTCAACTGCTCAAAGCTCACTGCCTGTTTGAAAAAGATGTTCATTATGTCATACAGGAAGGCAAAATCCTTATTGTTGACGAGCATACCGGACGTTTGATGCCCGGACGCCGCTTCAGCGACGGACTGCATCAGGCGCTTGAAGCCAAGGAAAACGTTGTTATTGAAGACGAGACCCAGACCCTGGCTACAATCACCATCCAGAACTACTTCCGTTTGTACAAGAAGCTGTCAGGGATGACCGGTACCGCCGAAACTGAAGCCAATGAATTTCATCAGATCTACAAGCTGGATGTAATCGTAATCCCGACAAACCGTCCATGCTGCCGTCTTGATGATAACGATTCGATATTCAAGACCAAGCGCGAAAAATACAATGCGATTATTGACGAAGTGGTCAGCCGGCACGAAAAGGGCCAGCCCGTTCTGCTGGGTACGGTTTCTGTTGACGACTCGGAAATTTTGAGCCGCCTCTTGAAACGCCGCAATATTCTGCACAATGTGCTGAATGCGAAAAACCACCAGCACGAAGCTGAAATCATCGCCAGAGCCGGGCAGGAGGGCGCTGTAACGGTTGCCACCAATATGGCCGGTCGCGGTACTGACATTAAACTCGGAGCCGGCGTCGTCGGACTCGGCGGATTGCACGTTATCGGCAGCGCCAGACATGATTCCAGGCGCATTGACCGCCAGCTGCGCGGACGCTGTTCGCGCCAGGGCGATCCCGGTTCATCAAAATTCTACGTGTCGCTGGAAGATAATCTGATGCGGCTTTTCGGTTCGGACCGGATTGTCAAAATATTTGATAAATTCGGCATCGAGGAAGGCGAGGAGCTTCAGCATTCATGGTTGAATAAATCCATTGAAACCGCCCAGAAGCGGGTGGAGCAGCATCACTTCTCCATGCGTAAACGCACCCTTGAATATGACGACGTCATGAACAAGCAGCGTGAGATCGTTTACGGCATAAGGAAGGAAGCTTTGCTTTCCGAAGATCCGCATGACCTGCTGTTCTCACTGATTGAAAACGGCATTGCGGATATTGTGGATGAATCAGCGCTGCCCCGGGAAGTCAACGGCGAGGAGGACAAGACCTTTAACTGGGAACATCTGCTGGCCTGGCTGAATCTGAAATTTCCCGTCGGTTTCACCAGGGAAGAGTTTCACGTGGTGACAGACGGTTCTCACGATGAACTGATTATAAAGATCATCGAGAAAATTGAAAAAGCCTATCTGGACAAGAATGCCCGTTATTCGGCTGATGAAAGAATATGGATGCAGCGGCATACCATTCTCGAATCAATCGACCGTTTGTGGCAGGAAAACCTCTACGCAATGGATAATCTCCGTTCCAGCATCAGCCTGAGACAGTACGCTCAGAAAGACCCGCTGGTTGAGTACAAAAACGAAGCTTTTAAAGTCTTCCAGGTTCTGATGAAACAGATTCATGCGGAAGCGGTCAATAATTTGTTCAAAGCCACGTTGACCAGTCTGGCCGAATTCGAACGCATGATCGAATCTCTCCCTCAGACTTTCATCCATGAAACGTTTGGCCAGTTTGACGAGAGAGAAGTTCAAGTTGACGGCAGGCCGCAGGAAAAAGAGGAGAATGAACCGCAGATTCAGATTACTTTCCGGCGTCAGATCGCCAAAGTCGGAAGAAATGATGACTGCCCCTGCGGCAGCGGTAAAAAATATAAAAAATGCTGCGGACAATAGTTACAATAAAACAGCTGCAATTAAAGTGAGGAGGTTGATATGGGCCTGTTAAACATGATTAAAAATCAATTGATCGACGTTATTGAATGGCCGGAACAGGAGCCGGGAATACTGGTTCACCGTTTCAACCGTCATGACAACGAAATAAAAATGGGCGCTAAACTGATTGTCAGGCCCGGTCAAAAAGCGGTATTCGTCAATGAAGGTAAAATTGCGGACGGATTTGATCCGGGCACCTATACCCTGAGCACCCAGAACATGCCGTTCCTGACTACGCTGCTGAGCCTGCCGTATGGTTTCACCTCTCCATTCAAGGCCGAAGTATATTTTGTTAAAACCACCGAGCAGCTTGACCGTAAATGGGGTACGCCCAATCCGGTGATGCTGCGCGATCAGGATTTCGGAATGGTGCGGCTGCGCGCCCGCGGCAACTATTCATACAAGGTCGGCATCAGAGAGGAAATGATTTCCCGCTTTGTCGGAGCCCAGTCTGAATTCGCCGCTGACAGCATTGAAGAGCAAATCAGAGTCAAAGTTATCTCCTCTTTTTCCGACTGTCTCGGCGAACTGAAAATCGCGGCGCTTGACCTGGCATCGAAATACGATGACATCAGCAATACCATGCACACTAAACTGGCTCAGGACTTTATCAGGCTGGGGCTCGAACTTTTGAGTTTCACGCTGGAAAATATCTCCATGCCGGATGAAGTCCAGAAAGCCATGGACGAAAGAGCTTCCATGGGCGCAATCGGCAACCTGAACAATTATTCCCAGTATCAGGCGGCCAACGCACTGCGCGAAGCAGCGAACAATCAAGGCGAAGCCGGCAATCTCATGGGGATGATGCTTGGAACGCAAATGGCCGGCGGAATATCAAATTCGCTTATACAGCAGCAGAATACAGCCGCACAGACAACGCCCCCGCCGGTTCCCGGTCAATCACAATATTTTGCGGTGATTGCAGGTCAGCAGGCAGGTCCGTTCAATATGGCGCAGATTCAGGAAAAGATCAATAAAAGCGAAATCTCCAAGGAGACTTTGTTATGGAAGCAGGGTATGCCGTCATGGGAAAAAGCCGATGCGATTCCTGAGCTGATAAATCTCTTCGGCTGCGTGCCGCCGCCGATCCCAGGGAAATAACAGGGTTACGGATTGATGACGCCCTGATAAAAAGGCAGCTGCTTCAAGCGGTATTGATGCATCATTTCCTCGTCGTAAAACACTTTCATCAGGAACAAGCCGTGCGGCGGAGCGGTTTCCGGCGCTTCGATCCGCTGTTTTGCCTCAAGGATTGTTTTGATATCATCCGGCTGGATTTTGCCGGCTCCGACTGCTTCAAGCGCTCCGGTCAGACAGCGGATCATCTTGTAAAGGAAACCGTTGCCGACAAAAGTAAGACAGTGATATTGGCCGAATTCCTGCACATCAATCCGGTAGATGGTTCTGACCGCGTCGTCAATCTTTGAACGTTCCACTACAAATGAAGAAAAATCATGGGTGCCGATGAGATGCGGCGCCGCCTGTTTGATCTTGTCTATATCAATATGCCGCCGGAGATGCCATGAATATCTGCCGGTGAACGGATGTTCCTCCCCGGTATTCAACACATAGGTGTAAGCCTTGCCTTTAGCGTCAAAACGGGCACTGAACGCGAGCGGTACTTCTGTAATATTGCGTATCCGGATTGAAAGCGGCAGCAGACGGTTAAGCGCCTTCTGCAGTTGCGCCACCGGAATGTACGGACGTCCGGGGATCGCGAACGAAGCGGCGCTGCCGCAGGCATGCACTCCGGCATCCGTCCGGCTGCTGCCGACCAGAGTCACCGGCAATCCCGCGAAAAGCTTGGTCAGGCGGGTTTGCAACACTTCCTGTACACTGATGCAATGCGGCTGATACTGCCAGCCGCTGTAATCAGTGCCGTCAAAACTTATTTCCAGCAGCAGCTTCCCTGCCGGTTCGTATGCGGTATTCTCAATCATTCCTGTATTTTTACCTTTGCATTAGCTCCGCTGGAGCTAAAAATTGTTTTATAGATTTTATATCTATTAATATTCCGCGCCTCCGGCGCTGCATTTTGAATTTCAGGTTTCTATCCTGACTCCCGGCTTATTGAAAATTCCTGCTTTGAGCAGGGCGGTTTTGCCAAAACCGCCTTTTGAGTAAGTTTCGGCGAAACTGGCCTGCCTGGCTTCCGGCTTTTATTTTTTTTACTTGGATATTGGATATTCCTTGTTGGATATTCTCCTACGGCTGTTCCTTCTGGTTCCTAACTGTTCCACTTGGATATTGGATATTCTCCCGCGAAGCGGGATCCCGCAGGGCGGGACGGGTTATTGGTTATTGAGTATTGGTTTCAGATTTTATTCTGACTCCTGACTTCTGACTCCTGACTCCCATGAATTTGCCCGATTTTAATTCCGGCTGCAGTCGGCATTCTGGATGGTGAATGAAAAAGTACTGCCTTTGCCCGGTTCGCTCTCTACATTGATTTCGCCTTTATTCAGACTGACCAGTTCACGGCAGAGCGCAAGTCCCAGACCAGTTCCTTTTTCGCCATTGGTGCCATAGGTGCTTTTATTCCGGGTGAAATCGAATAACACCGGGATTCTGCCTTTTTCTATGCCAACCCCGGAGTCGTGGATGGCTATTATAATTTTATTGCCGGTTGCCGGTTCGGCCTTGATGTTTATTTCGCCGTTTTGAG
>CAIMFA010000616.1 GCA_903840185.1 uncultured Lentisphaeria bacterium
CCCGGCAGGACAACTTCCCTTACGCTCAATTCTACAAAGGGGCGTTTGCCTACGCCGATATGGTCAATCATTCTGCAATGCCAATTGTTTCAGGCATACGGAATCTTAGACCGTTTCAGTTGGACACGCCAATTGTTGCGGGCAAACCGTTTTTTGACTATGCAAAACATTACTTTGAAATTCTTCAAGATATTCAGAACAACGACAAATACGAGGGCTATTTTATTAATGATAACGAAATCGTAAAAACACTTGACCTGAGAACATACAAAAATGGTGTTGGCAACCGAATCACACGATTGCTGTTTGATACCGCTATATTACTCTATGTTGATAGATTCTGCCCCGAACGACCTGCAAAAATAGACTTGGAAATGCTAGACCAGTTTGTGGTGTTTGCCTTTGTCTGGGCCTATTCGCTTAGGGCGCAGTATCACAATGTCGGTTGGCTCTCGGCGCAAAATTACATTATGGGCAACGACGTTACGAACTCATTTAACATGTACAAAATCATCACCGAAGCAGATTCGCCGATTTCGCTTTTAAGCACACTTCCCGAATGGGTGTCGCGCGCGAAAATAAACGTCAACTTTTTTGCGAAGAAATAGGTAACACTTTTTCTCCTTTGATAATTTTAACGGCATGATTTTTGAGCAGCCATAACTGGCATGCCTTACGCCATGCGTTATTAATCATCAACGTATTATTAACATATCCAACTTCATCAGCAATGTCAAGAGTATAGCCTGAAACTTCCTGATACACCTGTGTCCTTTCCTGTTTAGTCCATGTTACACGCTTGTGGCAATGGTAAAAAGCGCATGAGCATTCGCCGTACAGTACATCGCGCTTGCGATGGTTCGCATCGTGAACCGCAAGATGAACTGCAAGTCGAAATGCGTCTTCATGGATGACATTTTCCTGTTCGATCTGTTCCGTGAGATATTCCTTGACTTCGCTTTGCGCCCGCTCAATCGCTCCGTTATACTGCGGATAATACGGTGGACTGTTAAGCGGCAGCACTTTATAATATTCCAGGATGTCCTGTACATCCGCTGCGTTGAGATTGCTGCCGTTGTCCATTTTCAGGAATAATGGTGCTCCATGCTCCTCGAACAGATGCGCCAGATGCCCGGCGACCTCTGCTCCGCAGAGTCCGCCTTGCCCGCAGACTGTTTTGAATTTTAACCTTGACACCATATCCTGCACCTGTAAAACAAAATACTTTTTACCATTGAAAACGTATTCGAAAATATCCATGCTCCATACCACTTGAACCTTCATCCATTCCAGATGATTTAAGGAGGCTAACCGCTGCTGTTTAAGCTCATGGCGTACCTCTTTAACGATCTTGCGGCGTTCTGCTCGCGGTATCCGTCCGCGATACTGTTTATCAAGCTGTCCGACACCGTAAGTGCATTTATTGCGATGGTCAAGCCGCCAGGCATCCATCCTGAATTCTGACCTGGCTCCATCACAGCACATACTTTTGCATCCGCGCTTCTCCAGCGGCTCACAACCTTTTTTTACCTTGGACTTATAGTGCATTAACCGCCGGTAGCTGACGCCGATGATCTTCGCCGCTATTTTATAGAATAACTTATCCTTTACTTTGAGTTCTATGATCAGCGTCACCAGTTGCTTTATGGCCTGATTTTTTTTTCATCTTGGCTTCGGCGATTGCCACTTTCAGCTTCCAGGCTTCCTCCTTCAGATGCTCTCTGATCCGGCCTTCCTCCAGCAGCCGGTTGGCTTCGTCTAGCTTGGCCTGTAATTCTTTAATCTTTTCATTTTCCGGAGAAGCACTCGGACGCCCCGGGTCCTTCTCCTCAAGCGCGGAAGTCATTGCTGTAAGTCCCTTATTTTCCCACTGATAGTATGTTTTACGCGAGACGCCAAGCTCGCAGGCCCCTTCCGTGGCGCTGTAAAGGCCGCTTCTTACCTTGAAAATGGTTTCCGCCCGTTTGCGGGCGTCCACCTCTTTCTGCGCCCGCGGGTTCTGTATCCGTTTTTTCTTGCCCATCGTTTTCCTCCGGTAATGATGTTTGGCAATCCGGTAAAACTTCTTCTACTGAGTCTCTGTTGACGGATTCTGCTGCTGAACCGACTCCAGCCGTTCCGCCAGCTTGTTCATTTTCGCCTGACGCCTGGGCAGGCGCTTTTCCAGCAGTTTCTCCAGCCGCCCGTTCAATGCCGGACATTTCTCCTGACGTGAACTGCTTTCCAGCCCCAGCAGCATCGCCTCCATCGCCTGCTCCTGCCAGCGCTCCACCTGCACCCTGGCTACCGCCAGCTCCCGGCAGATCTCGCTCACGCTCCGACGTTCCGTCCATATCGCCAGCACCGCTTTGCACTTCTCTGTTGCCGGTATTGACCGCCGTGGTTGGCGCGGCGATCTGGACACCTTCAATTCCGATTGCTCCTGCATTATTATGCTCCTGGTTTAAATCATATTCAAGTACTTTACCTTCAATTCGATCAGGATCGTCCACATGCATGTGGATCTTGCCTTTCTCCGCACGGATCGCCACATTCTGGTCGCCAAGCCTGCCGACCATATAGAACGGGCTTTTAGGTTTGCCGCGCAACGCCAGTTCCAGCAGATTATCCTCAATCCCATGCGTCAAAGTATCACGCAATTCATGCTGAACTTCGAAAAAACGGTCTGCCGGGCACAGCCCGCCAATCCCTTGATGCGGACGCTTGCAGTTATAGTATTTGACCCATAAAGCCAGACGCTCACGGGCGGATTCGAAGCTGTCGAACTGCACTTTGAACAGAAATTCCTGGAGAATCGTGCTCCAGAAACGTTCGATTTTGCCAAGAGTCATCGGATGATGCGGAGCGCTGCGGATGTGTTTGATGCGGTTGGTTTCCAGCAGCTTTTCAAATTTAGTCGAGCCGCGCCAGTTGTGGTACTGCCGACCGTTGTCGGTCAGCATTTCTTTGGGGACGCCATATTCGCCAATGGCCACCTTGAATGTCTCAATCACGTTTTCCGCAGTCTGGCTGCGATATAAGCCGAGGCCGACAATATAACGCGAATAATCATCGGCGAAACCGATCAGATAGGCATTCTGCCCGGCCAGCCGGAACGTGCAGATGTCGCTTTGCCACATCTGGTTCGGCGCAGCACGCTCGAAAAACCGGGGCTTGGGATCATTCCGCTTGCGCCTAGCTTTAACCGGAGGGGACATCATTTCCGCTTCGTGTAATGTCCTGCGTACTTTCGCCGGGGTTGCCGGCAGCAGGAAAAAGCGCTTCAGAATATCAGCGATACGGCGGATGCCGTGACTTGGATTTTCTTCCTTCAACTCGATGATTTTTTCACGCAAAACTGAATTTGCTGCGGCGTCGCCCCGACTGCCCCCCGTCCTCCTCGGACGGGGGGCAGTCAGACCTGCCGCTCCCTGCTCCTTAAACTGCCTGGCCCACTCCCGAACCGACCATGCACTAATGTCAAACTCTTCAGCAATCATTCCGGCATTGTACTCTTCCTCCAAATACAGCTTCACTACTTTCAGCTTTAATTCTGCCGGATAAGCACGACCTCTGCGACCATCTTTTTCGGCCTTTTGTTTCTTCTTCATCATGATAACACCTCTTTGTTACTGTTTATATAACTTCGAAGTGTTACCCTTTTTTCGCTTTAGGTTAGGACGTTTTTTCGGCTATCAGCGCAATCGATAACATTACTGAATTCAGCGATAATCTTCTGTTCCATAATTTTTTCCTCTTTCTTTTTCTGGGTTCTATACTTACAGATGCAAATCTCATTAAAAAGCATGTGGAAGCATTCTGTTTGCAGATTGTCCACACTCAACCCTTCAAGGTGTCTAACTAAATAGACGGTAAAATCTTTTTTCCTGATTGCAAACAGAATGCAACCCCGCAATCAAGAACTGACAAAAACAAGTAACATCAAACAACAAGCCGCGAATGTAACTGTCAACAAATATAACAGACAGCATGGGACATTTTGAGTCACATCACAACAAGGGTGAATGCATTTTTGCTAAAATTCGTGATTTTTCATTAATTTTTTGAATTAGCGCAGGCGGATTGAGCAGTTTTGCTTTCCCTGACTGATACATGACCCATTTGACGATTTCATGTTCAGGGGCAGCGGGAATTAAGAGCAGAATATGCTCGCGATCATATGGTTTTATTGTTTGAGCATGGTGGAATGGCTTGGATTCGACAAAGGTTTTTAGTTCATTTTCACAGATAATCTCGATGTTTTCTACTTTTTCATATTGCAGGAAATCGCCATTGCTGACCCGTTTGATAAGTTCCTGATCTGGCTCAAAGAAGCGATTAGACGGTTCGGCTTTAACAATCCGGTGGATGGCGAAGGACCGGATTTCTTCCCGTAAGCAGCACCAGCCTTTAATGTACCAGGCCTGGTCATAGAAGGCCAGAATATGCGGTTCTACCATGCGTTCGGATTTAGAGCCGTCAACGGCCTCGTAAGTAATGTTGATCGCTTCATGCATCTGCCACGCCCTGAATACTGTCATAAAAATATCCGGATTGATCTCGATTACTAACCGCGGCACTACAATCAGCGAACTGATTTGAGTTAAGTCAAGAAAATCCGGGTTGTTGTTGGTCAACTGGAAATCAACGGCATTCCTGATATCACTGCGTAGCGGCTCCGGGAAAATTTCTTCAGCCAGGCGTGCTCCAAGCACAGCTGCCAGCATTTCAGATTCATTCAACAGCAACGGAACCTTCAAATCCCAGCCCTTGTGTGTCAAATAGTAACCATTATGTTGACTGTCAAACTGTATAGGAGCCTCAAACTCTTCCTTGAGTAACTTGATATCGCGTAAGATAGTTTTACGGCAGCAAGTTACATTCATGTTCTCGGAAATATCCGATGTACGCAAATCATCGGCGAAAGTATTGCAATTCGGGTAGCGATTTTCTTTTAACTGAGCGACAAATTTCACTAGCCGCTGAAGTTGTTTCTTATTTACCGGCATTTTACTCTTACTCCTGACAAATTATAAAACTGCCATATTCATTTTTAGTTATCATGTACCCTTAAATTTACATCGTCTCGATTCTGTGTAAGCAATAATGTTTACAATTCTCCCTCCCGCGCCACCCAGCACAAGAGATTCACCAGCGCCATCTGCTCCACCGTGTTGCATTTCACTGTCAGCAGTCTAGGGCTGGCAACAACGATGGCAAGACACTGTGCACGGGAGATGGCGACGTTGAGTCGGTTTTTTGAAAATAAAAAGCCGACATCACGAGGCATATACTCCTCGCTGGAGGTGGCCATGGAGACAATGACAACCGTGGCTTCCTGGCCCTGAAATTTGTCCACGGTGCCAATTCGTGCTCCTAGCGGCAGTTTTTTTCGTAGTAGATTGACCTGCATGTTGTAAGGGGCGACGATCAGAATGTCGTCCTGGTTAATGCATCGCTGCTTGCAATGTCGATCTGTGAAATGCTGGTGCAGCAGATTCTCGTACATTTTAGCAATACGGTTAGCCTCTTCGGTGCTTCTCTGGCTGTTGCCGTTGTGACTAATCGGCAGGAAGCGGATGCCGGATTCGACCAAGACTGGATCGGCATTTTTTGACAGTACCAGTTTCTGGTTCGCATTGGCGGCTTCCGGATGCAGGCGTCCATCATAGACCGCGTTGGAAATGAACTGGCAGACGGCCGGAGCCATACGCCAGGAGGTAGGCAGGAAGACCCCGCGCTCCGGAAGAACCGTGGAGCGCCCATCAAGCAGGTATTCCATTCCGGATTCGCCGGAATGTCCGGGGTGTACCCCCTGGGTGGGCTGGCCGAGTTGCATGGGGTCGCCAAGCAGGACAATATTGGCGGCGCATACACCAATTGCGATCAAGTTGGCAAGACATACCTGTCCGGCTTCATCCACAAACAGATAATCGAACATTTGGTCGAAGTCCTGCTTGCTGAACAGCCAGGCGGTGCCTGCAATCAACTGGGCATGGGTGGCAATGTCATCGCCACTGGTTACGTCCAGAATCAAACGCCCTTTATGAAAGCTGTCCGGATCTGTGGCAGTAGATTTTTTGATCCCTTGGAAGGATACTTTTTCTTCCATCGCAACTTTTTCCACTGCTGCAAGCAGATTATTGATAGCTTTGTGGCTGTTGGAAGCAACGGCGATGCGTTTCCCACTGCGGAGCAGTTCTACTATTAAATGTGACCCAGTCCAAGTCTTGCCTGCGCCGGGAGGTCCCTGGATGAACAGATAACTCTGACAGAGAGCGTTGACAGCGGCAAATATTTTCGTTATGGACTGAGCAGTGGACATGTCTAATTGGCAGTTTTTTAGTTTGGGCAGATCACGCCGAAGAATAGCTTCTAGCGCTGGATAGCGGGAATCCCCGGCGATCAGGCTATCCGCAAAACGGAGTAGCGCGGCTTGCTGGTCTTTCGTATTGTATGGGTTGCCTGGGCCAAGTGAAAGATGTTCTTCCGGTTGGGGTTTGGATGTCGCTATTTTCAAACTGGCGAGATGCTTGTCTTCATCTAGAGTTAGTTTGCCCATCGGCTCCCCGGTAGCGGCGTTGGTGACCTCATCACCACTTTTCAGATTGGTCTCCTGTTCCTGGTAATGCCATGTGTAAATAATCGAACGCTTTTCAGGACGTGGCGGGTTTGCACGATCAATGGTTAGTCCGGCTAGACATTCCACATCCTCCAGTAACTCTTCCTCGCTCATTTCCATGCGCGCGAACATGCCCCACCACTGCGGTTTGGTTTCGCGGCGGTAGAAGTCGAGCAGATGATAGGCTAGTTCGCGCATTCGGTCGCCGTCATCCCATTGCATCAAGTCGGCTGGCAGTTCGCCGAGCAGCTCCCTGCGGTATTTCTCCAGCAGCAAGTCCCACGCATTGGGCTCAGTTGGCTCTGAATCTGATTCTGCCGCGTCGTTCTTGTACCAGACCACACCGGCCGGGCGCAACTCCAGTAGCCATTGGCGCAGTTGCCAGGTGGACCGGCAGTCGTCTTCGTTATAGGAGCCGATATCGGCCAACAATTTGGGGTCATTGGTCTCTTTCCAGCGTTCGTACCAGACGATCGACGCACCGGAGCTTTTGACCTCGCCCGTGCGCTTATCCGTATAGAAAGTTTCCAGATTCTTGATGGAGTAGCGCGGTTCGGAAATACGCAGGCCTTCGCGCACCACTTTATACAGATCGACCAGTTTACCATTGCGCAGGAGATAGTCCACCTCGGCCTCGCGGGTGCCGTGCGACGACATCAGCCGCTTGAGGGCGGTCTCCTCGTAGGAGGCGTAGTGGTAGATGTGCGCAGCCGGGTGCCGCTTGAGCCGGGCGATGGCAAAGTCGATGAAGGCCTCGAAGGCCAGGCGCTCTTCAGCACGGTTATGCGCCCAAAAATCATGAAAGCGGAATTGTCCACTCTCAATGGTGCCGACGCCGAAGAGGTATTCCAATCCACCATCCTCATATGGGTCGCCTTCCATATCGAAAAACAGATCTCCTGTGTCTGGTTTAGGCAGGCGGAAGAAACCCCGCGCCGGATCGGGCGGCAGTAACTCGTAACAATCTTTTCCTGTTTTGCGTTTGTGACATTGCAGTCTAGCTTGCTGGCACAACCGGGATAGAGTGTCGGGATTCATTTTGGGAATGCGAACATTGTCGGACAAAGCTGCCAGCGCGGCCATCGTGCCAACGCCCGCTTCCTGCAATCGGCTCGTTTGTAGGCGCGAGATATTGGCAACTTGCGATAGATGGTCGTCAGCCAGAAGCCGTGCCTCGCAAGCTTCGCGCCAGTGGCATAAGTCGCAGCGAGACACCGGATTTGGGTAGGTTGCCTGCATGTTTTGCCGGGTGAAGGTCAGGTAGCGCTGGCGCAGATTGGCAAAATATGCAAGGTAGTCGGCGCTGCGGAAACTGCGCTCTCCACCATCGCCAAAATACAGATGAACACGTTCGGGCGTTCGGCCTTGCGCCTGCTCCAGCAGGTCAACATAGAAGCAGAGCTGAATCATAAACTTGGCTTTGGGCGAATGGGCCAGCTTGGTGTCTGCCACTTCGTAATGCCAGTCGCCGAGCTTCGATGCTCCAGGTGTCCGCACCAGAAAATCCGCATAGCCCGCGAACTCACCGTGCCATAAAGCGGCCTGATAGATCACATCATCGCCGCGCTGCATGGATTCCAGGGTAGCAGTCACGGCTTTATCCAGCTCATACTGGCTATTTTTCAGATTGGTAACATTACGGCCATCCAAGCGCAGACGTTGCAGGTAGCGCTCTTCATGGGCAAATCCATGTGCCTGCATCAAAACGGTCTCGTCGTCATCCATGGTACGCTCTGGAGCGGCTTCAGGAGTTAACAGCGCCAAGAGATCGAGAGCAGTCAGATGTTCGCAATCCAGAAAGTTGGCAAGATCAGAAGCGGAGTGAAGAAGTTGCCCGTTGAAATGCCGCATGGAGCCCCCTGTGTGTTTCGCCTGATAGGAATTTGATTCTTTACTCATCCATAAAATTGCCCGGCACCGTTAGAAAATCAAGGGGTGACTTTACCAAATGCGAAAAAAACTCCCAGTCTGGTTACAAATAGCGTCAACGTTTGTCAGCAATGCCGATTATACCGCCGCCAAGATCTGACGCTCCGGTACAGTATTACTTAAACTCCAGCAGGCGCAGATTTGTGTCCGCTGGAGTTTCTCTTTGTGTGTCAGGCAGACCTTAGGGAAATTTTTCCCTAAGGTTGCGGGTAGTTTACCAGTCTGCTGCCAGTGCATACTCAACAGCTGCTCTCGTAAACCGTTGAATGCTCCAGATGCTTCTTCCAGTTCTCGACA
>CAIMFA010000617.1 GCA_903840185.1 uncultured Lentisphaeria bacterium
CGGTCAATCATCTCGCGTTTCCATAACGCGCCTTCCATGTCGTCCAGCCAGCAGCCTTCCAGAAAACGCTGCCGCTGCCGTTCCGGCATCTGGGCGAGCGTCTCATCAATATAACCTTCGCCCAGATTCTCCTTATTCCCCTGCGGATTGATCAGCATCGAGTCATAACTGTCCGGAAATAACAAAGCCGTATTGTTGTCCGGTTCCACTTTCTGGATGAAGAGCTTATACGACCAGTGCGACTTGCCCGGCGGATTGCAGTCGAACCAGGCTCTGTTCGGCAGTAACTCCTCTGACTTATAAAACTTGACCCGCTGCGCCAGCCGGGTCATGGCGGTGGTAACCGCCGGATAACTGATTTCCGAACATTCATTAAAGTATACCGTGGCATACTCCCGTCCGAGAATTTTATCCACCCGCTCTTTACTGTCCAGACCCAGAAACCAGATTTCCGCGCCGTTCCTGAACCTGACGTACCCGGCCTGTTCGTGCGTCTTATATTGTATACCCGGAAAACATAACTTCATCAGTTTCGGGAACGAATCCAGCAGCACCGCCTCCTTGACATGGATTTTCCGGAAACGGAACACCGCATGGCGGCTGCCCGGCGCTTTCAGCGCCCGCAGCACAATGGAGAAGAGCAGGATCAAAGTCTTGCCCGAGCGCGAACCGCCGAATAAGAGCAGATTCCTGACCGTCCCTCCGATCAGTTTCAGCGCCGTCTGCTGGTCTTCCGTAAATTTAAACACATCCGCCATAAATCCCTTTTAATCGTAAATAGTGATTGGTGATTAGTGATTAGTTAATTGCCAGTTACCAGTTACCAGTTACCAGTCACTATTCACTAGTTGTGCCTTTTTACTGATTAGAAGTTTTGTCAACCGGAATTTCGCAATCAAGCTTAAAAATGGCAGTAAAGTGAATTCTTGAAACTCAGGCCATTGGTGACGCGACGGGTATTATGTTGTGTGAGCTTGAAAATTTATTTTCATTCTTTTTTGCGGTTTTTTTAAATATGCTATTGACTTTTTCAACGTTTTCCTGTATTATCCATTTATTGGATAAATTAAAAATAGGCGCACCATGTTAAAGACAAAGTTCGAGACATTGAGAGATATCATTAAGAAAGAAATCGTCAGTGGCAAGTATCTTCCTGGAATGATGCTGCCCACCGAAGGCGAGTTTCAGAAAACCTATGGAGTGAACCATAGCACGATCAACAAGGCTGTTTCTTCATTATCCACGGAAGGATTCATCAAGACGAAGCAAAGGAACGGAAGCATTGTATTGCCAGTCAAGAAGAGACGGATAGCTGCGAGGCTTGGCGTTTATGTCATGAAGAGTAGTGGACATGTCTTTGACAGGCTTAACGCCGAAATACAGAATGTGCTACAAAGGAACTTCTATTTCCCGCTACTGATAAACTTAGATTACATAGAAGATGATAAAAACATTGACTGGCTCAAAGAGCATCTCGATGAAGCTATCGACTCCTTCCCTGAATTTATCATCGTAGACGGGCAGGCAGGTTTCACATTCGATCTCCTGCAGAAGCGGCACTTGGAGGTGCAGAACCTAATTTTTGTCAATCGCTTCGAATTTGTGACAGACATCCCATCAATAAAGTTACTCTCCGATTACGAACATGGTGGATATATGGCAGTCAAGCATTTGTTGGACTCAGGCTGCCGGAAACCACTTATTGTTTTGGGTAGTCGAAAAGCGCTGTGCAATAATATAAACATCAGCTATCTTAAAATAAAAGGCGCAAAGAGAGCTTGGTCTGAAAGGGGCTTTGACCCTGCTAGTCTTGTCTTCCTGTCCATGGAAGACAATGATTTTCTAAGAGAATTAAAGGATGCCTTTGGTGGGGAGTCTCCTCACGACGGAATCTTCTCTGACTCAGATTTTGTGGCTTACAAATCCCTTACGGCTTTGGAACGCATGAAGATCATGCATGGTTACGACTACAAATTGGTCGGCTATTTCGATACGCCATGGGCACGCGAAACGGCATCTCCATTCGACTCAATTTCTATAAACCAGACTGGAATAGCCTTGAAATTACACGAGATAATCAGCGAAAGAAACTACGAAAAGAGAATTTGGACTATAAGGCCGGAGTTAAAGAAATATGCGCAGACAATCTGACGAGAAAAAGGAATCCGTATATTTTAGCTTGGACAAAGGGCTGCCTGATGGCCCATATGTTCAGGCTCTAATGACCAGCGATAAAGCAGAAGGCGATAAATATGGTGGCGTTGCTCCACCGCACAAACCGGACCAGTATTGCCGCCGATGGCAAACTGCTGGTCAATTCCATCTTGGTTATTTTCCACGAAAACCCAAGTATAAAACAGGAGAAGAAAAATGAAACCGAAACAGATTTTTACGCTGATAGAATTGCTCATTGTGATAGCTATCATAGCAATACTTGCCGGCATGCTGCTTCCAGCGCTTAATAAAGCCAGGCAGAAGAGTCAGCAGATATCGTGTGCTAGTCAGTTGAGGCAGATGGGGCTAGCCGTACAAGGTTATGCCGGAGATAATGGCGACTGGCTGCCATACGACGGCAAGAACTGGTACGCGCCGGATAAGCTGGGAAAGTATTTGAATGCATACCTAAACACGTCCGGGCCATCGCGAAATGTTAAAATGTTTGTCTGCTTATCGGATGTAATTCCGTTAGCTCAGCGATCAGCCAACAGCAGTAAATTTTTTGTCGGTCTGCCAACAGGAGGCTACGACTATCTGCCGCTATCGTACGGCATCAATACAGTGCTAGTCGGTGACACGGGTAACTCCTGGTATACCCCGCATAAAATCGTCCAAGTGAAACGTCCGACGATGACGCTTTTGATGGGGGATGCGAGCCAGCGTGACATCAGCAACGGTAACATTGTCATTTTTCGACATATTAAGTTTCAAGCCAACACGGTGTTTGTCGATGGTCATGTAAATGCCTTGACCACTGTTATTTCCTGGAGCAACGGGAGTGGTCAGGCCTTCTGGGAGGCCGGCGGGACTAAATAATATAATTGGCAAGGACGGCCGGCATACA
>CAIMFA010000618.1 GCA_903840185.1 uncultured Lentisphaeria bacterium
CCGCTGGCGCTTTAATACTTCCGCACTTTAGAACTTTAGCACTTTGGCACTTTAGCACTTCCCATCCTGTATATCCCTGTTAAATTACTAATTCCTGCGCTTTCAATTTATCACAGAAAATCGACGCGAAACTATCATATTCGCCCAGCCCTTTCAACACCGGCACACATTCAATGCCGTCGCGTTCCAATCGAACCCGCCACGACGCCTCGCCGTCTCCAGCTAAATCCTTTAACGCATGATTGCCGGCGGCAATCATCAGCGGCATCAAATATGCCTTTTTCACCCCGCACAACCTAAGCTCATGCCTGACGGAATCAAAATCCGGAGCGCCTTTAAGCGTCGCCGTAAAAATCAGGCGGTCCCGCTGTTTAAGCGCACCAGCCAAAGCATTAAATATCCGGTCGCTGCCGCCTTCTGCATTATTATGTCCCATCAAAACTATAGCCTCATCCGTGGTTCTTTCCAGCGGCAACGCGTTTATTAAGGCTTCGATAAAGCAGTCCAGGTCATCAACTGAATCCAGCAGCGGACGCCCTACACTGATTTTTATGTGCTTGTTCTTCTCAACACTGCTCAGCACGGAATTATACTCCCGTCCGGCGGCAACAAACAACGGCTGCACCGCAATAGCGGAAAAACCTTCAGCCTGAATTGCCTGAATAGCCTCGCTGGCCGTATCCGGCGCAGTAAACGCCCAGCGCACCGGCAGCAACGGAAACGCATCCTTCACCACCCGCTCAATATTGCCGTATGAGCGCAAGACGCTTTCCGCCGCGCCACCATGCGCAGCCAGCAATATAATTGAATTTGAAATATCGTCCATTTAAAATTTCCTTATTACTACAATATACGTGCTGAAAATATTTTTTTCAATAATTTTTTGTTTTAATGTTTACTTTTGCAGTAAAGATGTTATAATATAAGAAACAAGCTCAATACAGAATAGAGACAATATACTTAAATTAAATGTTTACAAAATATATAATGTTTAAATAAAAACGGGGGCAAAAATGAGTTCGGCTCAGATAAAAACACTACAGGAAGAATTGAAAAATAAGGGTCCGGAAGCTGTGCTGGCCAGGGTCGGCGAAGTATTCGGCGACAGCGTTTTGTTTGCCTCGGCGCTTGGCGCGGAAGATCAGGTGATAACGGATATTATCAGCCGCAAAGGTTTAAAAATTCCTGTTATCACGCTGGATACCGGACGTTTGTTCAATGAAAGTTATCAACTGCTGGAGGATATTGAAAAGCAATACGAAATCAGGGTAAAACTGTTCTTTCCTGATAAGGATGCGGTCGAAGCGATGACTGCTGAACACGGGGTCAATCTGTTCCGCGACAGCGTGGAAAACCGGAAGCTGTGCTGCCGGGTAAGGAAAATAGAACCGCTGCGCCGGGCGCTGTCAGGTTATAAAGCCTGGATCTGCGGCCTGCGCCGGGAACAGTCCGTCACCAGAAATGAAATTCAAACCATAGAATGGGACGAAGCAAATCAAATAGTCAAAATTAATCCGCTGGCGGACTGGACGGAAGCCCAGGTCTGGGAGTACATTAAAAATCATGAAGTACCGTATAACAAACTCCATGACCAGGGTTTTCCCAGCATCGGCTGCGCCTGCTGTACCAGAGCGGTAAAGCGCACAGAGGACGTCAGGGCCGGGCGCTGGTGGTGGGAAGTTCCGGAACAAAAAGAATGCGGGCTGCATGTCGTTGACGGCAAACTCGTAAGAAAAGCGTGAAATCAGAAGTCAGGAGTCAGG
>CAIMFA010000619.1 GCA_903840185.1 uncultured Lentisphaeria bacterium
AATTATTCAGCGGAAATGTTTAAAGAATTCCTGCGGCCTGTCATAAATTATACCGTTGATAAAGAAACGGAAAATCATGGATGCATCTGGAATATTCATCTATTCATATCGCTGGTCGCCTGAAGAAGATTAACGGATTGATGCTGTTGCAATATACCAATAATCCAAAACGGCCGGGTGGCATTGCCATGGTGGACGTTCTGCACTCAAAATTTGTAGATATGCCTTTGAAATTATTGGTATCCGGGCAGGAATTATACGATGGCATCCGCAAGAAAACATGGCAGAAGAATACCGGGCGGGTATATAATTGGTACATTTGAAACAAGAATTTATAAATATACAAATTTGTACAGGAAATTGAACAGAATGAGAAATAAAAAACTGAAGATTTCGATGCTGGGAGCCGGATCCGGCTTTGTCATGAGCGTGGCGAAAGAGTTGATTGAGCACGAGATTTTTAACGGCTGCGAATTCGTGTTGCAGGATGTCAGTCCGGAACGGCTTGGAGTCGCAGAAGAGACGGTTGCAAGCATTTTAAAATCAAGTAAAAAAATAAAAGTTATGCTTAAGGCAACGACTGACCGGAGAATCGCGCTTGACGGCTGTGATTATGTCATAACTTCGTGCGAGATGAACCGTTATGCCAACTGGGTGAAAGATTTGCGCATTCCGGCTAAACATGGTGTACATCAGGTACAAGGCGAGAATGGTGGTCCCGGCGGTATGATTCACGCCATGCGCAATATCTGCATGTTCAGGGAAATATTAGCCGATATGGAGAAACTCTGTCCGGATGCCTGGCTGATGAATTTTACTAATCCGATGTCGATACTGTGCACCTACTTCAAAAATTATTCGCCGATAAAAGCACTTGGTTTCTGCCACCAGGTACACGGTTCGTTCGGAGTGATCGCAGAACAACTGGGTATGCAGCCTGGTGAACTGGAAGTCATTTCCGGCGGCATCAACCACCTGAACTGGCTCTTTGATATCAGGAAGAAGGGAACTCGCGAAAGCTGTATGCAGGAGTTTCTGGACAAAGTAAGACACTCCAAATACTGGAAGAAACGCTTCAGTTCCGTTCCACCGCAAATGTTCACGCTGGAAACGATGAATACATTCAATATGTATCCGGTTGGTTACGATGACCATATTATTGAGTATCTGCCGTTTTTCTGGGAGGAGTCCGAGTGGAAAAAATATGAATATGAGTCATTGGCTGATGAATATAAAAAACAGGCGAATAAAAAGATTCATACACTGGAAAAACAGCGGTTACTAGGCAAGGAATATACGAAACCACCGTTCCCGGTGAATAATGACCATCCGTATTACGCGGAAAAACCGTGCCAGGTGATCATGGCGCTTGAAACGAATACCCCAACCTATTTTGATGCGATCAACATCGTGAATCACGGCGCGATCTCGAATTTACCATCCGATGTGATTGTTGATGTTCCCGGTATTGCTGTCGGCGGTCATGTCCGCAGTATTTATGTCGGCGAACTGCCGATGGGACCAATGGAAATCTGCCGCCGACAGATTTCGCTGCACGAGATGATCGCTAAGGCTGCATATGAGGGCAATGACAGCCTGGCTGTTCAGGCGCTGTGTCTTGATCCATATGTCCGCAGCCTGTCCCAAGCTAGAAAAATCTGGGCGGACTTCCGCACCGAATACAAAAACTACCTGACAACTTTTAAATAGCAGTTCCAGATACTGAAGAGGCGAGGGGATGGCTGACAAGATTTGCTGGGACTATCTGGATGAATTGCCTGGACCTGGGCTTGGTCGCCGGAATGGGATGAACAGCCTCTGCGGCAAGAATGGTTTTAATTCAGTTTTCTGGCCCGGGGTCAGCGTCCAAAATATGCATCTGGATGTATTTTTCCCTGCCTACGAGATATATGATTTCGGAAAAATTACAAGGGATGAGGCATTCACAAAAATAGGCAAAGGAGTTATGGACGCATGGGATCGCACAATATCCCGGGCACTGGGGATATCCTACGCCTGGAGAACAGGGGGAGCAATTCAATCAAACGAACTATTATCAGGGACCTTATACCATTTTGCATTCAGTGAACGACATATTATTGAAGAAGATAAGTCATTGAAGCAACAGACTAATCATCCAATGAAAGCAAAACGGTAT
>CAIMFA010000620.1 GCA_903840185.1 uncultured Lentisphaeria bacterium
CATTACCGTACATTGATGAACGTTGAAAATCGCAATGAAACAATCGCAAGATATTCCGTTTTGAAAGAAAGCAAACAGATTTTTGCATCTAAATACATACTCCAACTGCCAACGGAAGAAGAATTGCGTCTTGAAATTGAACGGGAACGTCGCCAAATCGAAGAAAATCACGAGGAATAGCCAATGCAGAATCTGGTGGAAGTTAAATATCATCAAACCGGGGCGAGCACGAAAATCAACGAATTCGGCATGCGGGAGATGCAGGAACGCGCCTACAATGCCCGGGATGCTCAATACCTGTTGTTAAAAGCGCCTCCGGCATCCGGCAAATCCAGAGCGCTGATGTTTATCGCGCTGGACAAGCTGATTAATCAGGGTATTAAAAAGGTGATTGTGGCAGTTCCGGAACGGGCTATCGGCAATTCGTTTCGCGCCACCAGCCTTACGGAACACGGTTTTTTCGCGGACTGGTCACCCAGTCCGAAATACAATCTTTGCACACCCGGCGAAGAAGGCAGCAGAGACAAAGTGCAGACGTTTAAACGTTTTATGGATAATGATGAAAAAATCCTGATCTGCACTCATGCCACGCTGCGGTTTGCTTTTGAGGAACTGGAAGATGAAAAATTCAATAACACCCTGCTGGCGATAGATGAATTTCACCATGTTTCAACCGATGTAAACAGCCGGCTGGGCGAACTGCTGCGTTCGGTCATGAAGAAATCCAGCGTGCATATTGCCGCCATGACCGGATCGTATTTCCGGGGTGACTGTGTGCCGATTCTGCTGCCGGAGGACGAAGCTATATTCACTAAAGTAACATACAACTACTATGAACAGTTGAACGGTTATACCTATCTGAAATCGCTGGGCATCGGCTATCATTTTTATCAGGGGCGTTATCTTTCGGCCATTATGGAAGTGCTCGATACCAATAAAAAGACTCTGCTGCACATTCCGAATGTCAATTCGGGGGAATCGACCAAAGAGAAATATAATGAGGTCAATTATATTATTGACGCCATCGGCAATGTGGAATTTCAAGATCCTGAAACCGGCGTTATGCATGTCAGGCGGCATTCCGACGGCAGGATAATCAAGATTGCCGATCTGGTGGAAGACAACCCGGCCGACCGCGACCGGATGGTTAATTATCTGCGGCAGATAAAAACGCCGGAAGACATGGATTTGATCATTGCCCTGGGGATGGCGAAAGAAGGTTTTGACTGGCCGTTCTGTGAACATGCGCTGACGGTAAGCTACCGCGGCTCGCTGACAGAAATCATTCAGATCATCGGGCGGGCGACCCGCGACAGCGCCAATAAAACCCATGCGCAATTCACGAACCTGGTTGCTCAGCCGGACGCGACGGATGAAGATGTGACGTTATCGGTCAATAACATGCTGAAAGCCATTACCGCCTCGCTGCTGATGGAACAGGTGCTGGCGCCCTGTTTCAAGTTCAAAACCAGATTGTCCGATGATGATAAAGCTCAGCCGGGAGAACTCAGGATCAGGGGATTGAAAGAGCCAAGTTCCAAGCGGGTTAAGGAAATTATCGAATCTGATTTAAACGACCTCAAGGCGACCATCCTTCAGGATGATACCATGCTTAAAGCCATGCCCGGCAATATTGATGCGGAAGTGATCAATAAAGTTTTAATTCCCAAGATCATCAAGGTAAAATATCCAGACCTTTCGGACGAAGAGCTGGAGGAAGTGCGGCAGCATGTGGTGATTGATTCGGTGATAAAAAACGCGGAGATCAAAGAGACCGGCGACAAGCGTTTTATCCGCATGGCGGATCATTTTGTCAACATTGACGACCTGCGCATTGACCTGATTGATAAAATCAATCCATTCCAGAAAGCGTTCGAAATCTTATCCAAATCCGTGACCACCCATGTTTTGAAGCTGATTCAGGACACTATCAATGCCGCGCGGATACAGATGACAGAAGAGGAGGCGTTCATTCTGTGGCCTAAAATCAATGAATTTTTCAAGCTGCATAACCGACCGCCGAACATTAATGCTGTCAATCAGGAGGAAGCTAGAATGGCTGAAGCAATCATCATTCTGAAAGAAGCAAAACGAAGACGGGAAAATGGACAAAGACAAAATTCTTGACGAAATATTTGCCAGCGACCCTTTCGGTCTGCTGGAGATAAAAACCGCCTCATCCCCGGCTGTAACCGCGGATGACCGTCTGGCATCCAAATTCAAAGAAATAAACGCTTTTTATGAAGGACACGGCAGAGAGCCGTCGTTTGACGGCGACATTCATGAGCGTCAGCTTTATTCCCGGCTGAAAGGACTGCGGGAAGACGACAGCAGGAAAATGGTGCTTGAAGCGGCGGACAAATACGGTTTACTGAATGTTCAACCGAAAAAAATCAGTACGCTGGACGATGTTCTGGCTGATGATGCATTGGGCATTTTGAACTCGGACGCGGAAAACATTTTTGATCTCAGGCATGTGCCCAAAGAGACCTCGATGCCGGATTATGTGGCGTCACGGAAACCATGCAGGGATTTTGACCTGTTCAAGCATCTGTTCATCAACTGCCAGTCCGATTTAAGCAGCAGCGTCCGGCAGTTGTACCCGTTCAAGAATGAGCAGCAAATAGCACGCGGTCACTTTTTTGTTTTAAAAGGAGTGCTGCTGTATGTAGCGGAAGTCGGGAAGCGGGAAGCGGATGAAAACGGCAAATTTAACGCCAGGCTGCGTTGTATCTTTGAAAACGGCACTGAGTCGGATATGCTGCTGCGATCACTGGCGGCTGAATTATATAAAAACGGCAGGCGGGTATCGGAGCATGGCGACAAGCTGCTGGA
>CAIMFA010000621.1 GCA_903840185.1 uncultured Lentisphaeria bacterium
AAAATAGCGTCACGGTTTGATATCGTCAAATCCGATGACGGCTATATCCTGCGGAACTTTGATATTTCTGGTCAATGCCGCCTTGATGAAGCCGATGGCCAGAACATCATTGGCACACAGCACGCAGTCTACCTCCGGATGTGTCTTTTGCAGATTCTCCAGAGCCATTCCGCCGTGACGGAAGCTGTTGCCGCCTTCAACGAATATTATTTTGTTTGCGTTTGCTCCGAGTCCTTCCTGAAATCCGCGTTTTTTACGTTTGTCCAGATGACCGCCGACATAAGCCGGATGCCGCCGTCCGGTGTCTTTGAAATATTTGCCAGCCAGAAATGCGCCGTATTCATTATCGAACAGCACGGAATTCTCGCTGACGCCGCTCATGTAACCGATAACGGTATAAGGTATATTCCCTGATTGCGCGGTAGTGACCAGGCGGTTTGAGCCTTTGGCGCCGGCAACTACGATGACGCCTTCGAAACTGCCGTTTAGAATATAATCCTTGTATATCTCCAGTTCCTCCTCGGATGCATCTAAAGGAAATGGATGTATTTGAAGTATTTTGCGGTATTTGGATAGTGTTTCGTTAATGCCGAGCATGATTTCAGTAATGAAATAGTCCGGCTCCTCATGGCTGATGGCGGGGAAGAGCAGAGCGATCGTATTATTGCTCCTGGAAGTTAGATTGCGGGCGTGTATATTGGCGCGGTAACCGTATTCCTGCGCCTTCGCGATAATCTCCTGACGAGTCTTATCGCTGATCCGTCCCTTGTCGCTGAATGCCCGCGATACCGTGGCGATGGAAACTCCAAGTTTTTCCGCGAATTCTTTGATTGTAATTTTCTTGCGATTCGTCATAGCTTAAATTTTCTTTGACTATTGAGAGAAAACGTTTACGCAAATATTTTACATTGCACTTAAAGAAATTTCAACTATTTTTGAGAAAAAATGCGTAATTGTTTTCGCAAACTGTTTTTTTTGCGAAAAATAAAGCAATTATGATAGAATTTTTGAAAATAAGCTTTATTATATTATTTACGGACAATGTAAAAAAGATTGATTTTATATAAAATAAGCGGGAGATTAAACAATGATGATTCAGACGGTTCCGAAAGTCAAGCCTGAACTCGACCCGGAATTCATTCCGGCTGTGTTGTGGAATAGAAGTTACCTCAAAGCTGTGGCGGAATCCGGCAGGGCTCAAAAAGTGGTGGTGGCGCTGAACCGGCCCAACGGCACGGTATCAACTTTTGCCACTGAGATATTTCCGCATGAAGGCGAATATAAGGCATTGAACATTAAATATATTGAACGACTGATCAAGTTTCTGCTCTGGATGAAGGGCGGATACCTGGTCACTATTGCCGGCTGCGCGGCGCTGGCGGACGATATCAGAGTAATTTATTCCGCGAATGGCGCCCGAACCTTTGACAACGAGATTATGGGCGAACGCATTTACGGCAAACCCTTTGAAATTGCTGCCTGTGCGCTGGGCGAAGCTCCGGAAAGTCATGAAATCCAGGTGCAGCTTGGCGGACATATGGACGGCTGCCGCATCGGTTTTGACCTTGGCGGTTCCGACCGCAAATGCGCGGCAGTCAAGGATGGTGAAGTCGTATTTACTGAAGAAATTACCTGGGATCCGTATTTTCAGAAAGACCCGGAATATCACCGTCAGGGCATTCTTGATTCGCTTAAACGCGCCGCTGACAAACTGCCGCGAGTTGATGCCATCGGCGGCAGCGCCGCCGGTGTTTACGTTGACAATAAGCCCCGCATTGCCTCGCTTTTCCGCGGCGTAAGCAAGGAAGATTTTCAGAAGAGCGTTCAGAATATTTTCATCGACATTCAAAAACAATACAATGTGCCGCTGATTGTTGCCAATGACGGTGAAGTCACTGCTCTGGCCGGTGCCATGTCGATGAAGTCCAGCGGTGTGCTGGGGATTTCGATGGGGACCAGCCTGGCGGCCGGATACGTCAATATGCAGGGAAATATTACGGACTGGCTCAATGAACTGGCGTTTACTCCGATTGACTACCGCGACAATGCGCCTGCCGATGAATGGTCAGGCGATATCGGCTGCGGGGTACAGTATTTCTCGCAGCAGGGTGTCGCACGGCTTGCGCCGCTTGCCGGAATCGAATTTCCGAAAGATATGCCGTTCCCGGAAAGACTGGTCGGCGTCCAGAAACTTATGAGCGAAGGCGATGAACGCGCCGCGAAGATTTACCGCACGATTGGAACATATTTCGCGTATGCGATCGCTCATTATGCTGATTTCTATGAAATCCGCAATCTGCTGATTCTGGGACGGGTAACTTCCGGTGACGGCGGCGAAGTAATCCTGCAGGTCGCTGAAGATGTGCTTAGTGAAGAATTTCCGGATCTGGCGAAACAGATTACGTTCAGAACTCCGGATGAACAGTTCAAGCGGCACGGTCAGGCGGTTGTTGCTGCCAGTCTTCCCGCAATCAAATAATAAGGTGCTTTTATGAAAACTTTAATTAAAAACTGCCACCTGATTTCTCCTGACCTGGATATTGAGAAGGCTGCGGTGCTGATTGACGGCAAATTTATTGCCGGAGTTTATACTGATGGAGAAACGCTGCCGCCGGCGGATAATACTGTTGACGCCGAAGGTAAAATGGTTGTTCCCGGATTTATTGACGTTCATTGTCACGGCCGTTCCGGCTACGATTTCACTGATGCCATACAGGAAGGCATGAACGCCATTGGCATTGATAAGTTGAAGGAAGGGGTTACCACTCTGCTGCCGACCACTTTGACGCTGCCGGAAGAACAGTTGAAGCCGGCAATGAAGACAGTTGCAGAGTACGTCAAGCAGGGCGTCAAAGGGTCAAGAATTGCCGGGGTTCATCTGGAAGGTCCTTATATCAACAGTAAATGCTGCGGCGCCCAGAATCCCGCATTTGTCCGCAGTCCCGATATTGATGAAGTAAAACGCCTGGATGCGATTTCGAAAGTCGCCAAAGTCTCTTTTGCGATTGAGGTCGCCGGCGGATACGCTTTTGTCCGTGATCTGCTTGCCGCAGGAATTACGCCGTCGTGCGTCCACAGTTCCGCGACCTATGCTGATTTCAAAAAAGCCAATGCGCTGGGACTGAAGAATTTGAGTCATTTCTGCAACCAGATGACGCCGCTGCATCACCGCGATATCGGACTGGTCGGGGCAGGATTGCTGCATGACGAAGTTTTTATTGAGCTGATCTGTGACAAAGTGCATATTTCACCCGATATGATCAAGTTGATATTCAAGATCAAAGGGCCGGAGAAAATCATGCTGATTACGGATGCGATGTGTGCCGCAGGACTTAAAGACGGAGAATATAATCTCGGCGGCCTGCCGGTCATCGTCAATGACGGCGCCGCCCGTCTGGCATCCAACGGCGCTCTGGCCGGGAGCACTCTGCTCTTCTATAAAGGCTTGAAGAACATTTATGAAATTACCGGTATGCCGTTGAAAGAACTGATTAAGACTACTTCCTGGAATCAGGCCAGATCCCTCGGATTGGACAATCTCGGCAAGATAGAACCAGGATTTTATGCAGACATTCTGATTCTGAACGATGATTTTTCCCCCGAAAAAGTCTTTGTTGACGGCGAAATCAGGTTATAACTTATTAGAAAGCGCAATTTGGTGCTGTATCGAATTCTTTAATGTAAAGACGTTTGGCAGTATTGTTGACATCGTTCCAGAAATCATCATTCATCGGCATATTTTTCCCGTAAATACTGATGAAGCGCAGGACATCGCGTCTGCTCAGTCCGATATCCATGGCTGAAAACCAGATTCCGGCGATGTCTTTAACTACCCAGCGTCGCGGTGTGTGCCGGCGCAGCTGGGCGCGGTGCAGGTCAATCAGATATGCTTTAAGATTATCCGGATTCAGTTTTTCCGGCCCGCCGGTAATATCCAGCAGAAAGTGGCAGATATAAAAATCGCGGTGATTGAGTCCGCCTGCGTGCATTCTACTGCTGGCCTGTGCCAGTTTCCTGATCAGTGCATGTTTCAGGCGCTGTTCCGGCGGATTTTTCTTCCAGTCTCTGCAGAAATCCTCCAGGCTTACGGTACCGGTCAGTTCATCGGTAATGATAAACGAATCCTGTTTGGCCGGGTTTATGCCGCGTGAGCCGAAAGCGCACGGCGTCATGGTGTCAATGCCCAGTTCTTTCAAGATGGCTCGAATGCGGTGCAGCGGTTGCTTGAGCCTTCGTCCGACATCACCGGTCGTTAGCATTTCTTGTACCATCACTTGCAAGCCTCCCGATAAAATCTTTCAATCACTCCCCTTAATCCAAGCCGGTCGATGGTCCCCTCCAGTAAACCCCAGATCCCTTCAAAATAGAGCCGCAGAAAAAGCAACGACCGCTCACATCTGCAGCCCCATCGTAAATCTTCCCGTTCAAGACGACCGCCATCACTGACCCCCGTTCCAACCGTTAAGCCA
>CAIMFA010000622.1 GCA_903840185.1 uncultured Lentisphaeria bacterium
ATGAAGCAGGTGGTGAACATGGGCTTTACGCCGGTATCCAGGATGCTGTCCAAACAATAATCGATTATCTGATAATTGGTCTTTTTTACTCTTTGTTCTTTTGGCGTCTGGAAGTCAACCGGGCTGCATTGCCAGACTCTCGTATCCGGACTGAATATCCCGACCGCCCTGACGTGTTTCATGCCGAGTTCTTCGTGTGCAATTCTCAACTGCTCATGCATATCCCCCCGGACGAGCCACCGGAAATTATCGACATTTCCGATGTCGCTCCAGGTGTGCCTGAATTCCTGCGGATTGCCGCCCCAGTGCGGTATAATTGATACTTGTTGCATTTATTCAACTCCTGATTATGTATTTAATAATTAAATAACGTTAAACTCTTTCAGCTGTTTCCCGCAATGCGTCAAACCAGGGCAAATAACGGTCGGCTATGTATAATTTCGAAACATGGGGCCGGTACCATGTTTCTATAAAAAACAGCGCTCTTTCCTGAAGCCTGCCGCCTTTTGCAATCAAAGCGGCGGCGTCAGCAGAATTACTCTGATAGCAGGCCATCTGACATTCAGCTCTCCATTCTATGTCCTCCACAAGAAATTTTTCATAGCAACTGCCGGCAAAAAAGGAAAACTTTCCGTTCAGAATTTCGTCCGCATTTTTCAATACATTTTTAACTCTCGCCATATCATCTTCGATCCATCCGGCTTTTGTCAACCATCTAATCCGCTCTTTCACCGGGGTTGTCCTCCAGAAAGAATCAAGGATGTCCGCGAATTCAAAATGACAGCTCAGGTTATAATACTTTTTCAAGATATCCTGCGTCCATAAGTCACCCATTTCTTCCGCTATGCATTTATAAATATCGTCATCGTCCGTCAATGGATTATCATGTGCTTTCTGTGCGAAAAGCAGGCTTGGCCAGATACTCTCAATCAGCGGCCAGCACGCCTGCCAGCAGCAGGTCATAAAACCCATTCCGGAATTAGCACTGGTTTCTTTCATGAAAGTCTTTATATGACTGTTTTTCTCACCCATATTTGCCAGAAATGAACCCTTCTCCGGATAGGAAAGCATTGATGCCACAACATCAAATCCCTTGTCTCTGAACCAGCTGAAATAAGGGAACCCGCGGCAGCTTTTCCAGTTGTCATCCATATCCCAGTAATTTTTGAATAATTCGACATGGCCAATTGGCAGTTCATTTTTTTCCTTCACCATGCTGACGCGAAACATCTTTTCAAGATCCCCGGACATTTTGGAACGGTCGAGCATAAAAGTGTCAGTCATGCCCCCGCCTATTGAAATAAAGGGAACCCGTTCAGCGCCGCTCCAGTAATTCCAGTAAAATATTATAGTATCCTTGTCCATTTCGTCAATGGCTTCGGGATAACGTATGATCATGTCCGACCATATTGCAATTCTGAGTCCTTCGGCTTTTAATCTTTCAGTCAATTTGTTTACAAATTGAACATAGAGCCTGGAAATGCCATGTCTGGTAACGAAATCGCTTGTTTCCGGAGCGCGGCCAAGATTGAACATTTCATCGCCGCCGAGGTGAATGATTTTGCTGGAAGGATGAAATTGCAGTAGATTTTCAGTTGACCGGCAAATAATTTCAAAGGATTCCCGCGCAAGAAGATTTAGAGATCCGTTGCCGTCAGCCAGATGTTTATATTTCTCCACTTTGAGCAAATAGTCAATATGAGAGAAAGACAAGCCTTTTGGAATCAGTTCAATGCCGGATTCTTCCGCGTATGAATCAATCGCGCTTATTTCTTCTGGAGTGTATGTGGATTCGGATTTCAGTTCCGGGAAATCAGTATAAGGAAAAACATTTTCATATTCGATCATAACTGCGTTGAACCCGGCAGCTTTAAACTTTATGAATAATTCCCTTATATGCTCAGTCCTCAAGGTATATGGACAGAGTCTCAGGTGTTGTATTTTAAGCGATGTCATTTTTACTTTCCTGTTGCAAAAACATTTGACTCGATTAATATTTTATGGTCTTCAGCATGATATGCCTGACCGGGTTCGGCGTATCTCCCAGCGATACGATGAAGGCGTTATTTCCCGGACGCACAGGCAATATCAATTCTCCGGAAACAGGATCGGTTAGCGGCTTGACCGGCACTCCGTCAACTTCTAATTTGTCCGGCATTCTGGCGGAATAAATCCGCAGTTCGCCTTTGTCCTCTGCCCGGCAGTTCAATTCAACTCTATTTTGAACCGGGTTGAACAGCGCTCTGGAGAGGTTTAAATCCATGCATCTGGTAATGAAGACATCCGGGTTTCTGCGGAAAATAAGTCCGCTGAAGTCGCGGGGGATGTTGATCCCCACCCAATCCCGGAGGTATCTGTTTTTATATTTTTCCCAGCTGTCATGCGCAAAAATCTTCATTTTGTCAGCCGGATATCCGAAATAGCCTAAAGGTATCAGGCACTCCGTAGACATGAGAGTTTTTCCGTCTTTACCGATAGAGTCCGGAACCAGGCTTTCATTGATATACTTGACGACAGCGTCATTGGCATAGCGTTTGTAAAGAAGAATCAACTCTTCCGGAATACCCTGTGTTGAATCGAATATTTCGTTTGCCCACAATGCTTTCCCGCTGCCTTGCTGGAAATAATCCGGTCCCTCGTTTTCGCCAAAACCGGTAACAATTGAGATGGAGTCAGGGTTGTTGATCAGATTATGCTGTTTAATGTATTTAGTGAAATAAAGCCTCATCACTGATGGCAGCATTCTTTTGGCGCCGCGATAGAGCGCCTGACGATAAGTAACATCGTCTCCGGCGATTTGCGCCAGCCTGGCAAATTTTGTCATGGCGCCGTATTCGCAATTCAGCATGTCAATATAAGCGCCGGTACCGGTTTCACGGCAGCTTGAGGCATGAAATGCCCAGTCATCGCCGACAAGCATGAACCGCATTGCCTGTTTATAGAAATTCCAGTTGCCCCTGATCAAATCGCTCTGTCCATAATGGTCGGCAAGCTGTTGAGCTATATTGACAATCAGAAAGCATGCCTCGTTTTCATCACCATAATCGAGATTGGAGCCGAATCCGGCAGCATAAACCGTATTATGCGGATAATAGCTGTTGAAGTAGAGCGGATACCGGATACCGCTGAACGGTTCCTGACGCCAGCGCGTTGCAGCTTTGAACTGGAACCGTTCAATTGGTTCCATATAGCGGATGCGTACGCGGTTTTGCAGCAAGGCCAGGTTGGAAGGACTCAGAAATACGGAGCCTGCAAGGCTCGGGCCAAGTCCAAAACACCATGCAAACAAGTCCACATTGGAACCTGCATATTTGCCTGTCGGAGCGGCCGGTGTCCAGTCTTCCATCCGGATAGAGCCTCCGGAAGACCATTTTATCCCTCCTGAGAAAGCCTCGTTGACCAGTGCGGATATCTCAGGTTCATTGTTTACATTGACATGGGAGAAACTGTCCAGCGCAGGTACCGGCAGCGACCATGCGACAGTATCCTGTCCATCGATGCCGCAGAGCGGTCCGTATTTTGTGACAATGCCATAATCGGTCAGATTATCAACCGGATCGACCAGCAAGCCCTGAGCGTAAGCTGCCAGCGGCGGCAGAATCGCGTATGGTTTTTTCGGTGTATTCCAGTCGTCCTTGATTGCCTGATGCCGGGTACGGCTTATAATACGGATTTTTGCCGCAGATTTATCAATAGCGAATATTTCATCGCACCCAACCGGGAAATTCAGAGCCTTTGCAGATGCATCCGTGATTCTCTTAAGCACATCATCCGGAAGTCTGGAATTCCATTCTGTTTTTTCCAGGCTGAATTTCCCCCATGGCCAGCCGGCCACAACAGCGCCGAGATTATTAGCGGACATAAAAGTCAGGCTGTTTACAATCCTGCCGGCACGCTGAATATTTATCTCCTCCACCTGATGCTCAAAGACCAGCAGGAGCGGACGGGAATCTTTAGCTGACCAGAGCAGCAGCCAGGGGGCGCTCCATGCGCCGTCACGTTTTAAACTGTAAAGAATATCGCCTGACCCGGTAAGGTCGGCAATCCTGGTGCCTTCCTTTGTCCTCCAGGCTGCAAATTCAGCGACATTTTCCAGAGCCAGGGTGGTTTTAGGACTGTTGAAATCGTAGCGTATAAAGGGATAAAGAAGTGACATCGTCAGGCGGCGGATGTCGCCATTGGCGCCGGTTATCACGCCGCTTTTATGTGTCCAGTCTATCGAATCGTATACCAGCTTTTCCGGCTCCTGACTTTTGCTGTCCCTGACCGTAATGCGCGGAACGGAGTTGATACTGCCGGAGAGATATGTATTATTCAGCAGTATTTTTATTTCATTTATCGCGCCGAACTTGACGGCATCCGCCGGTATCTTATATTTGCGCGGAGCCTCCCAGTAATTTTTAACCGCCTTGGTGGTTTCCCCGATCATAATACCATTGAACCAGGTCTGATCCAGATCGTCAATTCCTTTTTCCACCTCAAAATAAAAATCCTTCCCTTTCCATTCCGGTGGAATTTCTATTTGTGCGGAATATTCAACTATGCCGATATCATTCCAGGTAAAATCGAAGTTGACATCCTGCCGGATAAGTTTGGGGTTGTTTGCGGCAGCGCCGGAAATGCCGCGGGTATTCCACTTGAATATTGATATTTTCGGGGAAGTCCCGGAACCAAACCGGTATTCCTGAGAACCATTAGTTACACTAAGCCATCGAGTGAGGTTGTCACAAAGCAGACCCTCGCCGACAAGATACCCGAAACGGCCAAAGTTTTCCACTGACATGCCTGTTTCATATTGAAGATTATCAGCCCTGCAAATGGCAGAGGCTGCATTCTGCATGGCGGAGAGTTCTTGTGCGGCCATTGCAATATTCTCCAGCTCAACAGCTTTTTTTAGCGCTGAGTAGTGTGCCGCGAGAGTATTCTTGCCTGAAGCGATTTTTGCGGACTCCAGAACATCGGCAGTCAAGGCTGATTTAGCGTAAATATCATCAGCCCGGTCGGCGATGGACAGCAATTCGAGTTTATCAAGAGCACCTTTTTTTCCGGACAAGTAGCCAATGGTGCGCAGGGTGAACAGGTCGTAGAACGCACTATCCTGTAACAAACCTGCTCCGGTGGTCAGCATGGAATAAATAACTTTACCTTTGCCGGAATAGCCTTCCGCGACTGCCGGCATGCCGCTGTCAAATGCTATTAGAACATCTCCATTTTTCATTGCGCTGTTACGGTAAATACCATAGCCGGCCGGGTTAATGCTTTGGCCGGCCAGGATGGGATGCGTACTGTTTTTTATCTGTAATTTCTGACGGACAGGGAGCCCGTACATGGCAAAATGATTGAGTTTTACCGGAAGCAATTCTAGAATTTCATCATCCGGAACATCGCCGGTGACAAGCAAATTTTTCCCGGATTTTACCGCTGCCGCAATTTGAGCGGCGACATGGCTTTTAGTGGTGCGCCCGTAAACAATGACATCCGCGTCAGTCATTTCCTGAACTATGACCGCCTGGCGGGGTAACTTTTCTATTAGCATTGCCCGGAAACCGGCGTATGCATTGTTGTCTTTAGTTGATACTCCTGAAGCAAAGCGGTTGCTGAATTCAGTGGACAAATCCTCATTATCATAATCAAAATATATCTTGATGGCATCGTTATTTACAACTTCCGCTGGAACATTCACGGGATAGACAACGATTTCCGAGCTGCCGCTGGTAGCTGCCACTTCATCGGCGCTGACAATTCTAACGTCCGCAATTTCGACCGTTCCGGTATGGCCTTGTTTCTCATTAGTATTATTGATGATGAATTTTATCTGTTTTATACTCCACAGCCTGTCGCTCAGCTTGAAATCAACACTCAGACTTAAACAAGCGTTTTTTGCCGAATCGCTGTCTGTTTTCAGCGAGGGGCCGTAATAATGCTTGCCGTCATCCATTACCAATACCGGCGTAATAACTGTGGCGGAGCTATTCCTGCTGCCGCGATATCGGAACCATAATTTTTTAATGGCAGGTTCATTTAAACTGGTATCGAGAAGTGCTGTGGCATAGGTATTGCCGTCAATGTTGCGCAAAATGGACATCTTAAAGCCGTTCTGTCCGTCAATATTGACTTTTTCGATCTGCCCGTGTCCGCGTGTTCCCGCATTGATTAACGTCCATTCATCTGCAGTTGCATAACAGACGCTCACGCTTAGCAATACGGCGGCAATAACGATATTTTTAAAAAACATGTTTCAAATATTCCTGTGCTTATTTACATGTTTCCAAATCAGTGATTTCGATTTTAGCCTGATGCCCGGTGGTTTCATTGGTATTGTTGATTATGAATTTGATCTGTTTTATAGTAACAGATGTGCCGGACGCAATTCCAAAATCTTTACCGAGTAACTGAACACAGTTTTCAGGAAGTTCTTTGTTAATTGATATGGCAGTACCTGTGTAACTTTTCCATTCCGGAGTTCCTTCTACCGCCAGCGTCACACAGAGAGAAGCATTGCCATTAGCCGGAAGACCTTTGCAGGTGAATTGAAGCTTATCTTCTGACGAGACCTTCAAATCCACTGAAAGCAGCGCGGTGGCATAGGTGTTTCCGTCCCGGTCCCGGGTAAGCGTCATGACCATTACCGGTTTTCCATCGCGTGAAATGGTCTCGACTTTGCCGTTTCCCCTGGTCCCGGCCGCAAGCAGTTCCCAGCCTGTATTTTCGATGATCGTATTTGCATACGCGTTGACTACTGTAATAACAGCGACGATTGCGAAACATATAATTCTTTTCATTTCCTTCTCCCTTGTTTTATTTCGGTTTTGAATTTCTTTAATAATTCTATTAATGCTATGGCGCGATCCAAAGCGTCCAATCTATGACGTCGTACGGCTTGAGCCACTTGACATGCCCGTCGGGGTATGTATAATTGCGACCATAATTATGCCGCTGAGCATTGGTATTCCGCGGGTCTGTCAAGTATCCGGCATCGTAATATGAATAAGCTGCCCAGTTAGGATTTACATTTGTGTCGAAGAGCAGAATCACTTTTGAAGGTATTCTCCCAAGTTTGCGCCATGCGCCCCATCCCCAGTCGAAGCGTGATAATCCATAATCCAGGTCTCTGACTGCTATAAATGGTTCGCCCGGGCATCTCCAGATTCCTGATGGGGTCTGGGTTGTTATCCGTGGCGCATATTTACCAGGAATTAAATAAGTGGAGTACCAGATATTTGTACTTGATGTCCAGGATGTTGGAATCCAGTCGTTGTAATCTATACAATACGATGAAAGACCAAGGCCTATTTGTTTCAGGTTATTGGTACATGCAGTTGTTTTGGCCTTGTCCCGCGCCTTGTTCAACGCAGGCAGCAGCATTGAAGCCAAAATTGCGATAATAGCGATGACAATGAGGAGTTCGATGAGCGTGAATCTGTTTCTGTCTTTCATAAATAGATCCTTTCCTTAGTTTTGTTGTTAATTTAAAGATTCCCTTATGATAATTTCCGCCGGAAGCACTTCCCGGATTTCATTCTCTGTATGGTCATTGATACGCTCGATTATTCGCCGGGCGGCCAGACGCCCCTGGCGGTAACGGCAAAGCTCGATTGTGGTAAGCGACGGGATCAGAAAATTGCCGATTTGCAGATTGTCGCACCCGCCTACTGCAATATCAACTCCGGGCTTAAGCCCGAATTCATACATTGCCCGGTAAGCGCCGGCTGCAATGATATCGGATGCGACAAACAGACCGTCCGGCCGCAGCCCTTCGGACAGCATCGCTTTTAACACCTCGTACCCACCGCGCATGGTATGTTCCGCGTCACGGAACAAAGACTCATCCGCCGTCATTCCGGCGATGGTCAATGCTTCTTTAAAATATTTCATTTTGTCAATATTGATTCCCTGGTCGGTATGTTTGCCGAAAGCGCCGATATAAGCCGTCCGGAGGCAGCCGCGCCGCCGGAAAAGTTTGACCATGTCGATCAGCGCCCCGCGCAGATCGGCCGTGACAAAGGAAGCGTTTTCGTCATTTACCCGGTCGTAAACCATAATAAACGGAATTTCATTTCTCCGGAGAAAATCCATTTTTTTAGGATTGGTTGATCCTAATACCAGCGCCCCGGCAGTGTTGGCGACATCAATGTTCTCCATCGCACCGAGACTTCCGTATTCGGAAACCGAACGAACCGCGAATTTAAACTCCTGGTTCTGCTGGAATTCATCAACAATCCCGCGATAAAACTCCGACCAGAATTCCTGCTGCTCAATCGGAGTATTGCTGACATAGATAAGTTCAATATGCTTACGGAAGGGATTGGCGGCAATCCTGGTAGTCTTGCCGTGTATCAAATCAATGATTCCCAGTTCGTTTATATTAGACAGCGCCTGTGATACCGTATGTTTGCTTACTCCATAGCGACGGCACAAATCACGAATGGACGGCAGGCTGTCTCCAGGACGATAAACTTCACTTCTGATATCTTTCAATATCAGACTCTTTAATTGTTCAGTCTTAGAAATCGATGTAATCATAATCAATGCCTTTATTACACGGTAGCTGTCCTAGACAGTTATAATTATAATAGATAACATCGAAAAAAGCAACAGATAAAAAACAGAAAAGCGGATATTATTCTGGAAAAACATAATACCCCGCGTTGTTTTCATCAGGTGATTTTGAATTTATTGTTTAATTTGCGATATGCTACCGGACTGGAATGATGATAGCGTTTAAATAACGCGGCTAAACGGCTCTGGTCGGAAATGCCGCAGGCATCGGCGATCTCGTTCATTCTCAAGCCGGTGCTGACCAGCAGACGGCCGGCTTCGCCGATGCGCAGGCGGTTTAGATATTCGCTGTAGCTCAAGCCGGTCTGCTCCTTGAACAGATGAAGAAACCGCGATTTGCTTAATGAACAGCGGCGGGCAGCTTCACTGACGGGAATGATCCGCTTGAATTTCTCCCCTATAAAAGCCATTGTTTCGCGGATGCGAATGTCATCGATTTGTTCCAGTTCCGGCATTTTCCGTTCATTCTCCTCTTCTTCACGCATGGCTGGATGCGCATCCCGCATCACCCTGGAGACGAGGTCGGCGAGCGCAGCGGCGCGGGACTCAGACAATTTCTGAAGCCGGTGGAATTCATCGGCTGTCTCCGGATATACACACTGGCTGTCAGCGGTTAGAAACGGCCCGCTTAGAATAACGCCGAGAAAATGATCGCCGTGAAAAATCGGAACAACAAGTTCTCCCACGCCTGCATGGCAGATATTGACAAAAGCAGTCCGTTGTTCCAATGCCCGGCGGCTGATCTGTTCAAAATCGTTGCACATGCAGGCTGCTTCGTTTTCGGGGGCAATGGCTTTGACACAGGCGCAAAACGGCTGCAGGTGGATGCGATGTTTTTCCGGTATGGAAAACAATACCTGTAACGCGGAAGTGATTTTCCAGATAAACGCGCAGCCGACCGCCTCTTCCAGGCAGTCCAGCAGATGAATCAGCAAATCTCTTTCAGATTGCATTTTTTACCGCAATTATTTTATTATAAATCGATATTTTGCCATAAAATAGCATCATCTGCATAATTTTCAGCATTAAAGTTATTGAAAATTAATTTTTTTTCTGTTATAATCTTATATAGTTACTATGGCGGGTTTTTCCCGCAACACAAAAGACAGGGAGTCAGGAGCCAGAAGTTAGGAGTTAGGATAAAACCTGAAACCTGAAAACAGGTGTTAAGTTTTAAGTGTTAAGTGTTAAGATCAAAACCTAAAACCTAAAACCTAAAACGTAAAACTTATAATAGTAATTTAAATACAGGTAAGCCGGTTTATGATGAATAATAACAGCAATTATATCGATAGTCTTGAAATATTGGCGGAGAGTGATGTTGTGGTGGCCGGCGGCGGACCGGCCGGGCTTGGCGCCGCGCTGGCAGCCGCCCGAAACGGCGCAAAGGTTGTATTACTGGAGCAAACCGGAGCTCTTGGCGGGATGGCCTGCGTCGGACTGGTCCCCATGCTGGCTTACACCACGGACGGTGTGAATATCACTGCTGCCGGAATCTGTATGGAAATCGCTGGAGAAGTGGCCGCCCGGATGGGAATCAAAAAGTTTGACAATTACTGGCAAAGTATAAATCCGGAGATATTCAAAAAAGTCTGTGATGAAAAAGTCACTGCGGCCGGGATCAAGGTGTATTTCAGCCAGAAGATAGCCGCGGTGGAACGCAATGGCGACCGGATTTACAGTTTAGCGGCAGCCGGCCCGCGCGGCCTGAAGCGCATAACCGGAAAAGTGTTCGTTGACGCGACCGGCGATGGCGCCGTATCCGCTTTTGCCGGAGCGCCGTTCGAATGCGGCGATGCGAATGGAAAAACAATGAGTCCGTCGCTTTGTGTCCAGTATGCCGGAGTTGACTGGGATGAATATTTAGTCTCAGCAAAAGCGGGACGCAACTATCAGAAGATCTGGCACGAACTGATGGATGCGGGGAAAGCCCCGTTGCCGGAACGTCATTTTGTCGGTATTTTCAAAACCGGACCCAGCGTCGGCACCGGCAATCTCGGGCATATTTACGGCGTCAACGGCATCAACGAAACCGACGTTACCCGCGGTTATATCGAAGGGCGTGAAATTGCGGGGATCATTCACCACTTCTTCTGTGAACATGTACCAGGGTTTCAAAATTCCGAACTGGTGAACACCGCATCGTTGCTGAGTGTCCGGGAAACCCGCCGGATTACCGGCGATTACTGTCTGAACTACGAAGATTATCGGCGCCGGGCAGTGTTTCCTGACGAAATAGGGCGCTATTCATATCCTGTAGACATTCATTCCTCTTCGACTGATGCTGATGAGCAGAGAAAAGTCGAGGAGCGGATGCAGGAAACTGGTTACAAGGCAGGCGAGAATTATGGCATCCCGTATCGGGCGCTGCTGCCGCGCGGGATCACTAACCTGCTGGTGGCGGGGCGCTCGATCTGTTGCGACCGCGAAGTTCAGTCATCGCTCCGGGTAATGCCTGCATGTTTCATCACCGGTCAGGCGGCCGGAACAGCCGCGGCGTTGAGTTTGAATTGTCAAGGAATTACCAGGGAAGTCAAAGCAGACCAGTTGCGGGTAGCAATGCGCGATAAACTGGGCGCTTATTTACCATAAAATTAATGTTACCCTAAAACCCTAAAAAAAGGAGATGTAGATTATGTGTAAAGACCACATCAGTAAGGATTTCACACTCATTGAACTCCTCGTGGTGATCGCCATCATCGCGATCCTTGCCGCAATGCTGCTTCCTGCATTGAATAAAGCCCGAGACAAGGCCAAGACGGTAAATTGCACCTCTGCGCTTAAGCAGATCGGTCTGGGCATTGGGCAGTATACTAACGACAATCAGGATTATGTCCCGATTAACGCCTGGACTGACTCCGCTAACGGTTTTGCCAATGCCTATTCCTGGCCCATGCTGCTTGGACCGTATTGCGGTTATCCGAGCAAAGGTTTCCAGGGAATGATGCCCAGTCTGGCGCAAATTCTCGCCCGTCCGGGAGTGCTGCGCGGCTGTCCGTTATTTCTTCCGGGACAAGGTGCGGATGCCAATAAAACCGGTTACGGCATGACCACCTACCCGCTCCAGAATGGCGATATCAGTGCCACCGAGATTACAACTCGTGATGGTTTTACCGGGGTATTTCGTTACGTCAAGCTCAACCAGATCAAATACTCCGGAAAGCGGGCGGTCGTTGCCGATTCTGACAACTCTTATATTCTCGTGCCTGCTCCGCTCAGTATCGGGAACGGCAACTTCGCCTTCAATTTTGAAGTTGGCAACTTTCGCGATGGTGACATATTCCGTCACGGACAGGCGATGAATGCGGTTTTCTACGACGGACATGCCGGCAGCTGCAAATACGCTACCGCTTATCTTACCGTCTGGAAACCGCAGCTGGCTGATTAATCCACCATTAACATTCTAAATGCTTTAATCCTAAAAAAAGCAGTTGAACCTTAATTTTAGTTTTATGGTGTTTAAAATAAAAGCATTTTGGCAAAAAGCAATTTAACAAAAAGTGAATAACAATGAATTGCCGGAAATCCAGAATTCAACCCTCCGGGTAGGCCATTGCACCATGTCTGCACTGTGATTTTGAACTTGCAGTGGTTACCACAGCGGCGCTCAAAATCACAGCACATCCACGGCACACTGGCTCGACTGCTTTTTCCAGGTTAATGCCGCGATTGCGGAAATGGTATCTTGTGCACGGATTGCTTTATTAAATTAATGTAATTTATACGATGATATTGCCCAATATAACATGAAAAATGGAGATTACTTGTGATGAATTGGAAAGATTCAGTGAAGAGAATTATTGTTTTGTCGAGTGTAATTATGCTAGTTTCAATTCAGGCTGCCGGGGCGGATTCCGGCGCAGTCAATCTGGCGCCAGGCGGGAAGTTTACCGCTGACTCTTTCCATGCTGCCTATACTCCGGACAAGGCCGGCGACGGCAATGACAAAGACAAAGCCAGCCGCTGGGTCAGTAACGCGGAACCTGTTCAGCACTGGCTTGAGGTAGATTTCAAAAAAGAGACCTGTTTTAACCATATTGTGCTGAAATTCTGGACGAATACTCATATTGCCGTGGATTTCGATATTCAGAAAAAAGCAGGCAATGACTGGCAGACGGTCAGAGAGATTCGCGGTAATGTCGAGCAGAATAGCAGTTTTTCCTTTCCGCCCGTAACGGCTGCCGGATTGCGGATATTATTCAAGAAGATAATTCCAGACAATATGATCAGGGTCTATGAACTGGAAGTCTACAATCTGCCTTTAGCAATTGAGGCCGGGCTGGCCGGGGCTTTCAATAAAGGTATTCTCTGTGCCGGACAAAAGCCGGAGTTGAAGATCAAGCTGTACCAGAATACGCCGGAGAAACTTATCGTCAACGTCAAACTGGCTAAGACGCGGACGGCACCGGAACTAGTGGTTGACAAAAATATTGAAGTCGAAGTCAACCAGTCGGCTTCGGTTGAATTGCCGGCCGCTCAGGAATACGGAGAATATTCATATGATATAAGCGTGAAAAAGTTTTCCGGCGTAACAATCTGGCGGCAGAAAGCTGATTTTCTCTTTTTTCCGCCGGGAACATCCCCCTATCTGACCGCTTCGCCTTTTGGCGCGCATTGCCATTATATCTCTCCGGTTATCACGCAATATATCGGTATGCGCTGGTGGCGCAACCACGATATTTACGGGCTCTGGCATTTTTATGCGGACGAACAGGGCAGGAGCAACTGGAGCGAGCTTGAAGAAAATCTCAATTATGCCCGCGACAATCAGCTTCGCCAGTGCTATGTCTTAATCGGTGCGCCCAGGCGGTACTCAACCATTCTGCCGGGTGAAAAATGTCTGGACAGCAAGTCGGATCTCTATGCATATTATCCGCCATCGGATTTGCAGGCCTGGGTGAACGATTATATCCTGCCGGTGACGGCAATGGTGAAAAAGTCCGCACGGTTCCGGGTCTACGAAATCTGGAATGAAGCCTGGAGTTACTATCGCCTCCGCGGTCTGCATGGCACTGCCGGCGAGGCTTTTGAACTGTTCAAGGTGTCGTATGAAGCGCTGAAAAAGGCTGATCCCCAGTCAATGGCATACTCGACGGATGTCAAGCCGGAGGCCAGTGATAATAAGTACGCGTTCAAAAATTTCGGGCGGGATCTACTGGATCTTGGCTATCTGCGCTACACCGATCTGCTCTCCTATCATGGATACGGTATGGCTAATCCCAAGCTCATTGAACGCATCCGCCGCAATGCCTGGGACTACGGCCGTGATTTTGAAATGTGGTCAACCGAGACCGCCGTTGAGGGACGTCCATTCTACGAGTTGATGGAATCGCTGGTGCTTTACCGGGCGTCTGGCAACGGCAAGACTTTTATTTACACCGGCAGTCTGTGGGCGCCGCTGATGGAAAAAGACGCGCCTACCATGATCCTGCTCGGACAGGCGGCGCTCATCCGTAATTTAGGCGACACGCTGCCGCTTGGTTACGCAGAGTGCGATGGTATCCGGCAATATCTGTTTGCTAACGGCGGCAAAGCTGTTGCGGTGTTGTTTACCGACAGTGCCGTGCCTGTCAAGATTAATGTTCCGCTAACCGCCGGTTCAGAGGTCACGGATGTGTTTGGTCGTAAACTCAATCCGCCGCAGGCGGTTTTAGCTAAGAACTCGCCGGTTTTTGTCAGCAGTCCCGCTATGAGTTTTATTAAAACCGCAATGGCTGAAAAGATTAAAGACTATGCTGCGAAAGCACTGGAAATCAGCACGCAAAATCAGCTCAAAGCATTGGCCGGTAAAATCGTCACCACTTCTGACGCAAATTTAGGGAAGACCTTAAATGACATGGAACAGGAATTGAGAAAACAGCGACGGACCGGTTCCGCCGAGTTCCTGTATAGTTCCAATAATGTTCTTGATCTGTTAATCAACAGCCGCATCATGCTTGCCCGCGGCTCAAAAGACACGCTCAAGGCCGGGGTCACGCTGGCTGGAATGCGGGAAAAACTGGCCGCGCAATGGAAGGCGATTATTGCCAGAACCGGCAATAACGGGGTGCTGCTGAATACCGAACGCCTGACTTCCAGAGCGCAGAAACAGATACAGTATGCGGCGATGTATGAAGATGACAATGATGCCGTTGCCCGTGACATTCTGCTGGCCTGCGCCGCTGACGATCTTGCCAACGCGCAAGGCAGAATGGCTGCTGAGCCGGTTGCCGACATTTATAAGGCTAAAACTTATTTCCGCAGTCATAAGCGTTCTCTGCGCTCGGAATTATTCTGTTTTCCTAACGGCCGGTGGCAGGAAGCCGTGATTACCCTTGCCAATCCGTTCGGTAAAACTCTCAGCGGTAATCTTGTGCTGAGCCTGCCGCCCGGCTGGCTGGCCGGATCGGCAAAAATTGCTTATCAGGTTGGTCCAGTATCCCGTCAATTGCTAAAGATTGAACTTAAGGCGCCTGGCGAATTCAAAGCGGACTGGCAGGGGAAAATCGAGCTCAAAGATGAAAACGGAAACTTTCCGGCCATCTCCGCGGATTGCGAAATTGTCAAGGAAGTTCCGCCTTGTCCGGTTCTGGTCGGAGAACTTATCAGCAGCGGGACGTTTACCGGTAATTAAGTCAGTCTGTAAGGTACGAGGCTGGCAAACGGTACAAAAGCCGTATTGCCAGCAACAGGAAAACACAGTGCGGAAACACTCAATGGTGAACAGGCTTACTTCAGTTCAGAAGACAACTGTTTCAATTCTTCGAGGTCGAGCTTTTCAGCAAATTGCGAATCAACTTCAGCAATGGCTTTTTTGATGCCGTCTGTAACATTGCCGGCCTGCCGGAGACTGTCAACTTCATCCGGCATCAGATCAATCTTTGCTCCATCGGCTTTAATGATGGAGCAAATACCGGTTTCCGGACATAATTCGATGTTCAGTCTGCCCATTTTTCATTCTCCTTGTTTAATTTTAACCACAGAGGCACAGATAAATTCTAAAATACTTGTCCTTGGTCCTTGGTTCTTGGTTCTTGGTTCTTGGTCCTTGGTCTTG
>CAIMFA010000623.1 GCA_903840185.1 uncultured Lentisphaeria bacterium
GCGAAATAAGCAAATTATTGAGTCCAGTCCTTGCATAACGCCTTGAAATCAGGATTGCTGTTGAGTTCTTTGAATGCCGGATCATTGCCAGGATTGGGCAATTGCACATCAGTGTCCATATTATCCCGGAATTTCAATGTAAGTTTGAGATGTTCCAGTGTTTTCGGGAAATCTTTTTGTCCGGCGCAGGCACTGGCCAGATTGTAATGGAACAGCGGATATTCCGGGTCTTTCAGCACCGCATCTTCAAAAACTTCCCGGGAATCCTTGAATTTGCCGTAGCTGCTGTATGCGATTCCAAGCGCAACGATTGCCATACGGTGCTTTGAGTCCTTAATTTTACCGCATTGGTCGTTTTGCATCCAATTTTGCAGGCACTCTATTGCTTCCGGATATGATTTACCGCGATATAACGTCACTCCGTATTCAAGTATTTCATCCGGAGTTGAATTATTAATTTTTATTAGGTCAAGCATGGCTAAAAGCTGCCCTGCCGCCAATTGTGAATCAACGCAGTAAAAATGCGCATTCACGCAGATGCCGCCTTCAGCCCGGTAGGCATTGATATGTTTATATGTTCCGTACGGAGTTACGGCATCCCACTCGACAATAGCAAACTTATCATATCTGTAATTTCTGATACAGGTCTCGAACAACTGATTATTCCTGTCAGTTCTCCCCCATTGCTCGCGCAGGATGGCGCTGTCAAGAATCTGATGGTTATATTCCGCGGTTATCGAAAAATTGATCCCGGTTCCAGGTAAAATGGCAGTTACATAATAAGTCTTGCGGTTTTTGGCGGTTTTGGATTCTACCAGTTCAAAGCCGTTGAGATCAAGATCAATGCGCTTTGTTCCCAGCAGCAGCGTACTGGCATGTGAGGCTGTGACGGATATGCAGAGAAACAGAATAAACAGAATTTTAATCATTGTCATTGCCATTACAGTAGTTTATTCTGCCGGACGGGCGGTGCTTCGACGAACTATGAGCGTGGTATTGATGATGGTTTCAGCGGGTGGCGTTTCGCCGCGCAGGATGATCTGCAGATTACTGCGGATGGCCTCCGCTATCTTAGGAGTATGCTGACTGACGCTGGTCAGATCAAGGTCTTCGGCGACGGTAGTATTGCCGAATCCGCACAGCGAGCAGTCTTCCGGAACTCTAATGCCTTTTGAGGAAAGGAACCTGAAAACGCCGGCGGCAATAGTGTCGTTGCCGCATAATATTGCCGTAGGCGGGTGTTTCATGGCAAGCAGTTCTTTTGCCGCATAATATCCCCATTCGCGGGAAGGTTCTTTGCATTTGATATATTTTTCCGGAACCTCTATTCCGTGCTTGTTGAGTACGTCTAGAAAACCCTTCAGCCGCAGCTCGGATGTATGTTCATATGTTCCGCTGACATGCGCAATTCTGTAATGGCCAAGGCTGACAAGATGTTCGGTAATCTTTTCAGCGCCTTCATAGTCGTCGGAAATGATCCGCGGAATATTAAGACCCTGAATAAATAAATCAAAAAAGATAACAGGAATTTTCAAATCCCGGTATTTTCCTGCACATTGCAAGTTCGGCGCGGCAATTAGTGCTTCAGCTCCGGATTCCATCATGAAATCCAGAATTTTTTCCTCTTTTTCTTTGATACTGTTGGTGATATGCACTATTGGATGCAATCCGACTTCGCTGAAAGATTTTTCCAGCTCCGCGAAAATCTTGTAATAAAAGACTTCATCATCAGGGAATATGAAACCGACAATGCCGTTTTGCCTGGAGAGTAAAGGTCTGGTTCCGACAAAGTTGCCGCGGCTTGGTTCCTTGTAAATCAGATTTTCCTGCTCCAGCAGGCGCAGCGCCTTGCGCAGAGTAAGATGATTGACACTGAACATATCGGAAAGAATGCGTTCCGAGGGTAACAGGTCGTTTTTCTTCAGTCTCTTTTCTTTAATAAACAGCCTGATAGTTTCTGCCAGTGCAATATATTTTTCCGGTTTCCCTCGTTTCATGGACTGTCTACACCTTCGCTGTTATTAAAATTTATTACAGCTTATTATACATCGTCTGCAATGAAAAGCAATACATTGAAGTGGATTATGCAAATGGTTTGGTTAGGTTAAGCCA
>CAIMFA010000624.1 GCA_903840185.1 uncultured Lentisphaeria bacterium
CCCCGGATAAAAAATAACATGTCAATATTGTCAAGCCTTATACAAATACTTATTTTCGATAAAAAATCAAGAGTGATTTTGAAAAATCATCGCCGGAAAATTAGATTAAGGACTATTGATTCTGTTAATTCCGGAAAACTTCGTTTAATTCTCCGGTAAATCGCACAGTAATCAAACCGGCAATCTGTGATACAGGGGAATTTGATGCCCGAAAAAATAAATAAATCAGAGAATCTCTCAGATTTCGAAGATGTAGAAAAGCCAGGAGAGCCTTCAGAGCTTTTTGAGCCCATGGCTTCTGATGACCGGGATTCAGAAGAAGCTTCCGGAGAGCCCTCCGATTCGCTGCGGATTTATTTGCGGCAGATTGGCAATATCCCGCTTCTGCCTACAGATAAACAGCTGGAAGTCTCCGAAAAGATTGAAGATGCTATCACTAAATACCGAGAAAAACTATATCTGCTGGGATTCGTGCTCACCGAACATTCCAGAATCATCACTGACTTTGATTCAGAGAATATCGAAGATCATTTTCTGGCGTCGGCACTCAAAAGGAATGACTCAAAGCAGTATAAGAATTTCCTGATGTCGGTGCCGGAATGGAATAAAGAGATACTGGAGCACTTCGTCAAGCTGAAACATGCTTTCGAAAAAAAATCTGTCAAAACCGCTGTGCTGCGCGAAAAATCTGTTGAACTGCTGATGCGTTATCCGGTTGTTTACGATTATCTGGCGGAATGGAATCAGGTGGTGATGGAATACATCAAGCTGGCCAACCCGGCAATAGAAGATCCTTCCAAAGCACTGGAATCCGATATCCCTGAAGATAAACGGAAATTCCTGGAAGAAAAATTCCTGATGACTCTGCCGGAGTTTTTTATTCTTCAGAAAGACCTGGACAAGGCCAGAAATGATATCGAAAAAGCCCGGCAGATCATGCTTGAAGGGAATTTGCGGCTGGCGATCAGTATCGCCCAGCGCTACCGCAACAAGGGACTGCCGTTCAATGACCTGATTCAGGAAGGCAATCTCGGATTAATGCGCGCCCTGGATAAATTCGACTTCCGGCTGGGACACAAGTTCAGCACCTATGCCTCTTGGTGGATAAAGCAGACCATCAGCCGCGCCATCGCCGAACAGTCAAGAGTCATCCGGATACCGGTACATATGATCAACACCATCAGCACGATGAATAATGCCGAACAGCGGTTCATCCAGGAACACGGACGCGAACCCTCGGTTGATGAACTGGCTTCGCTGCTGGAAATCCCGACCTCCCGTATCAGCGCCATTCAAAAAATGGCCAGGCAGCCGATTTCCCTTCAGGCGCCGATCGGCGACTCCGAAACTGGCTCCGTGCTGGAGGACATCCTGTCGGACATTGACTCCGACGATCCGGTTCAACTGATCGCCCGGAAAGTCGTGCGGGAAAAACTGCATGAAGTGCTCGGCACCCTGCCTGAACGCGAACAGCAGATCATCATCATGCGTTTCGGCTTGATGGGTTATCAGCCGTTGACTCTCATTGAAGTCAGCAAGCATTTTGATCTCACCCGTGAAAGAATACGCCAGCTGGAAATAAAAATTCTGGAAAAGTTGCGTTCGCCATGCCGGCTTAAATATTTTGACGGCTATTTCCATACGAAGTAAGCGAAGAATAAGTGAGGAGAAACGACGATGAACAGTAAACTCGACTTTATTTTCAACCGGAGAAGCATCCGTAAATTCACAGCTAAAGCAGTTTCAAAAAAGAATATCACTGAACTGCTTGAAGCCGCGATGGCGGCGCCGTCCGCCTGCGCCAAGGACCCGTGGCGTTTTATCGTCGTCAGAAACCGGGGGAATTTGCAGCATATAGTGGAACTGCTACCGAACGGTAAATTCCTGGCGGACGCGCCTGTCGGGATCATAGTCTGCGGCGACATCAGCGCCGCGCATGCCGGCAGCGAATCATACATGCTGCAGGATTGCAGCGCGGCAATCGAAAACATTCTGCTGGCAGCCCGCGCACTCGGGCTTGGTACCTGCTGGCTGGGAGTCCATCCCAGAACTGAGCGGATTGCCGGAATTGCTAAATTTTTCGGACTGCCGGATAACATCGTTCCGATCTCGGCGATTGCGGTCGGGCATCCGGATAAAATGCCGGAAAAGCACACCCGTTTTATGGCTGACAATGTACATTGGGAAAAGTGGTAAATTGAACCACAAAGACACAAAGACACAATTTTTTATGATGAAAAATAGATTAATATTATGAAATCCGGATATAGCCGAAAAAGTATATATGATTTGACTTTAATGATTAAAAAAAGATTTCTTTGTGTCTCTGTGGTTA
>CAIMFA010000625.1 GCA_903840185.1 uncultured Lentisphaeria bacterium
GCTTTGCGGGATCCCGCAGGGCGGGACGGGATATTGGATATTGAGTGGTTAAGGTGTCATTAAGTAGGGCGGAGTCGCCGAACCCGCCCCTGAGAGCCAGTTTCGGCGAAACTGGCCTACTTGGCTTCCGGCTCCAGGCTGTTAAAACTTGGACATTGGATATTCCGTGTTGGATATTGGATATTCCTCCCCGGCTGTTCATTCTGTCTACTGTCTACTGTCTACTGTCTACTGACTCCTGTTCCCAGCCTTAGCTCTTGAATATGCTTTTCCGCCGAGTCCGCCAGACCCTGCAGGCTGTAGCCGCCTTCCAGGACTGAAACAATCCGTCCATTACAACACTTTTCCGCGATTTCTTTGACAACACGGGTCATTGCCGCATAACCTTCCGCAGTTACTTTCATCCCGCCGAGCGGATCATCCTGATGGGCGTCAAAACCGGTGGAAATAAAGATAAAATCAGGTTTGAACGCCAGCGCCAGCGGTTTCAATATTTCCTCAAAAGCCTTGATATATTCTTTGTCGCCGGTGCCGGCCGGAACAGGAATATTGACCTTCAAACCATACCCCTGCCCTGTCCCTTTATCCTCAGCGCCGCCGGTGCCGGGATAGAACGGCGAACGGTGTATGGAGAAATAAAACACATCAGGATCATCATTAAAAATCGCCTGCGTGCCGTTGCCGTGATGAACATCAAAATCCACAATCAGCACTTTCTTCAGTTTGTACTTTGCCTGAACATAACGCGCGCCGATTGCGACATTATTAAAAATGCAGAACCCCATCGCTTTATTATTCAACGCATGATGTCCGGGTGGACGGATTGCGCAAAAAGCATTTTTCACTTCTCCGTCCATCACCGCGTCAACCGCGCACAGCACCCCGCCGGCCGCCAGACGGGCGGCGGCATACGAATCAGCCGAAACAGGAGTGTCTTTTGAATGCAGAAACGGCTTGCCTTCCCGACAGCTTTTTTCCACTTCCGCCACATATTCCGGCGAATGCACCAGCAGAATCCAATCCAGCGGCGCGGGAGTAACTTTGACGGATGACAGACTGGATAATAAGCCCGTCTCTTTCAACCGGTCATCAATAGCAGTTAAGCGCTCTTTACGTTCAGGATGCGACGGCCCGGTATCATGTTTCAACATATCTTCATGATAGATAAAACCGGTTTGAGCGCCGTCAGCCAGCGCCGCATTCCCGGCCAGCATTATTACTGTGGCTGCTGTCATAAGATATAGTTTCCCGAAAACCATTTTGCCTTGCTTATTCAGTTTTATTCGTGTCTCTGGTCCTTGGTCCTTAGTCCTTAATCCTTAGTCCTTGGTCTTCTGTCTTCCGGCTGTTCCACTTGGAAATTGGATATTCCTTGTTGGATATTGGATATTGAGTTTTTCCTGTTGGTTATTGGATATTCGTATTATCCATTTTCTTCCTGTTCAGTAAATAAAACATTCGGTCTTCTGACCTAAATATTCGCGGTTGCGGACAATATCGAAAGCAATCATAGCACCGGATTTCAGCGTTGACTCAGCCATCTTGAAATCAAACTTCACCGAGGTATTGCCGGACGGCTGAACAGTTATTTCCGCAAATTCATTGACGGCCTCGATTCCCGGCGGAACAACCGGCGTTACTTCCAGAACCGCAATAGTTTTTGCCGGGTTGACTGCTGTAAATTCCACGGAGAAAGCTGCCGCCGCCGGCTGCGAATATGGGAAAACTTTGTAAATATGCTGGTTGAATGTCAGCTGGTAATGTTCATCCGCGGCTATTGCCTTCATCGCGTCAACAATTTCATAGGTCCAGGCCAGCCGCTGCTCAAAATCAGCACGTCTGAACATGAATGGATGCATATGGCTTGCCAGCACCCATTCCGGCTCCAGCCGCAGCAGCAGTTTAATTGAACGCCGCCAGCCGTTTTCCGGGTCGCCGCCGTTGAACGAACTGAAGCCGCCGGTACCGCCCCATTGCTGGGCGGGATAGAAGTTATCGCCGCTGAAAAATACTTTTCTTCCGTCAATCACGGCAAAATATCCGGCATGAAAATCGGTCTGTCCGGGGAATTCGAATACCTCGAAGTTATATTCATGCCATTTAAAAGTTTCATTGTCCGCATAACCGCGGTCAATTTTAATCCCCGGGAAATACTGGAACGGACGCTTGAACCCCGGCGGATTTTCGATGGCGGGTTTCAGGTAATTACTGCACACTACTTCGAAATCAGCATATTTGCGCAGTTCATTAATTCCAACCCAGTGGTCAAAATGGAAATGCGAAATCAGGATCAGCTCGATAGCAATCCCGGGAAAATATTCTTCAAACTCTTTCATGAACTGCCGGACATACTCGTCGTCAGGCTCATAAAAATCCACCAGCAGCGCTTTCCCGGTTCCGGAAATAACAACGTAAATATTGCGGCGCATCCAGATATGTTCCGAGACCTGCTGAAAACAACCGTCCGTGCAGGGGATCCGGTGCGATGCAGGCACTTCAGGGCAGTTAGTTTCGTACAATTGTGCCAGTTGATTAAGCCGTTCCATGGTCAGCGAGAGAGGCTCGAAAGTATTGCCGCGCATGACTTCTCCATGCGCCGGGCAAAGTATGTCCGGGCGCTCCATCCGGAGCAGGCGCAGCGCTTCCGCGCCGCGGTATTGGCCGGTGCCGGTATGGTGCATGTGTTCAAAATTATAGGCCGCATAGATTTTCCCCGGCGCATAAATAGCGTCCCCGGAAAAACATACCCGCTCGTTGGCGGAATCCGCAAAATACGCGGTCTGGCACTCCATAAAACCGCCAATGCGCAACGGTGAAATGGTATAATCGCCAAACTGCATTTTGGGCGGCGGCTGATTGCCGGGATTATCCAGCGGGGCCGGAATTTCATAAACGCCGGGAAACAGCGGAAACCTCACCGGGTTGCCGGGTTTCAATGCAAAACGTTCAAGGATATCTTCCGTTCCAGCCGGATAATATACCGGTACGCCGGGCGGCAGCCGGAACAAACCCTGACAATGGCTGCGCTGCGGCACGGTTATATAAACCGCGCGAATAGCAGTAATGCCCATCGCGGGCAGTTCCTCCAGCACTCCGCCGGAACCGAAATCAATCAAAACCGCATCTGCACCGTTCCGGATGATATACACCCGGCAGCAGTCGTTCTCGAAACAGTAAATATTCTCGGTAATATTGATTATTGCCATTTTACTCCTCTTCGCTTTTATAAACGCTTCTCCCGTTCAATTTTTCTCAATTATCAATTATCAATTTTCAACTTTCAATTACCCTTATTCCGCTTTAATAAAACCGGCTCCCGCCACCGGCTTGCAGACCAGCACCGAGGTTTTCAATCCTTCCGGCGAATAATAATTTTTCTCCAGCACGGCTATCAGGTTGTTTACGGCGTCCTTGCGGGCCAGCACCATCATGCATCCGCCAAGTCCGGCCCCGGCCAGTTGAGCGCCGACTATCCCCTCGGTCTGCAATGCAATATCAACCATCCGGTCAATGTCCGGCAGACTGCATGCGTAAGCGCCGAGTTGCCATTGCAGCTGGGCGCGGATGACGCGTTCCGGATCGCCGCTTTCCAGGTCCTCCATCAGTCCGAGAATATGAGCGTTGGAAACCGGGGCTTTGAACGCGCAGGCCTTCCAGTCTTTATCGAATACCGCCACGCGGTCGCCGTTATGGGACACATTCATGAATCTGCCGATCTCGGCAACATTTCCAGTCTTCAGCGCATCGGCATAAAGCCGTGAACGCTCGAATTCGCTGAGCCCGAACAGCACCACGCCGCGAATCGGATAAAGTCCGTCCGCCGGCGGCTGATGGCTGGAGCAGAGTTTGCGCAGATTTTCCTCCGGCAGCATCTGCTGGAGTTCGTCCAGTGTGGCATATTCCGGCAGATGCAGCAGAATGCGGTAAATCCAGCTCAGCGGGATACCCAGATTTCTGGTGTTCAAGTCCCGCAGATGCTTTAACAGGGGAACATACTGCGGGAACTGTTTTTTGATCAGCATAAAACCGATGCGGTAACAGCAGATCCGGTGATTGAACTGATCTTTGGCAAAGGATGATTTACAGGCCTTGATGCCGGAATCGCACACCACCATGACATAATCCTCCGGAAACGGCACAGTCTCCTGCACCGCGAAATCGAAGAACGTCACTTTGACGACCTTGCCTTTCTGTCCCAGTTTCACCGCCGCGTGGTCGGCGCTGCCGCCGCGGGTGCCGACAAACCATTCGCCTTCACCGCAGAGCGTGACCAGTTGCGACGGAAAGGTGTCGAGCCGGTTGACCGCGACGACCGCTTCGGCCGTTCCCACGACCAGAGTGGAAGAGGAACTGAGTCCGGCCGCCATCGGCACGTTGCCGGAAACAAAAATATCCATGCCCCGCAGCGGCATGTGGGTAAATTTTTTCTGCAGGCGTAAAACGGCGGCTTTGACATAATGCGACCAGTCAACACCGTAGCTGCTGATCAGTTTGGCCAGTTTTTCGCTGTTGATCAGCGACAGCCAGTCATCCCAGGGCAGATCGCGCACCAGTTCGGAGATCGAAAAGCTGACAGATTTAAAATTCTGGTCAAGGTGATGAAGACAGACATTGTCATCCTGCCGCGGATGCACCACCATCCGGGTCTCGTAGCCGATTGTCATCAGATTGCAGTTTCCGCCCTGATGGTCAACATGGCGGCCCATCACATTGAGCCGGCCCGGCGAACGGATAATCCCGACAACCGCCTCATCCCCCAGCTGCGCGGCGGCGAAATCAATCAGCGGAATGTAATGTTTCGCCTGAGCGCTGATCACGTCAACATCATCGCTGTAAATCTCCGCGAATTCCTGATGCAGCGCCGCCTGCCCGGCAAGCTTTGCATCACTTACCTCCGCAATCAGCCTGCGCCATTCCCCTGCTGTCCGGAATTCTTTGCGGGAGGGTGTCCTGGCAACCTGTTTCTCCATGCCGGTTTTGATAATATTTTCGATTTCAAGCAGTTCCGCCGGATTATTGTATCCCAGTATCTGGGAATGGTCATCGACTTTCAGCATCCCGGTATCATACGCGCCTGACTGCATGGAGCGGCGGTACAGAATATTGACGATATCGGAAAGATATTCCTCCTGCTGGGCGTTGTCGCGTTGAAGCCCGGCCAGCGCGTATTTCAAATCACCCCAGCGGGCGATATACACCGAATTGTTGCACCACTGCGATTTTTCCGCCTCCGCCGGAGTCAGGCTTAATATGCCTTCGCCGGTTTCAAAGTCGAAACGGGTTTTCTCCGCCGGAATCATCGGGAGAATATTTTCAGGAGAAAGTTTAAACTGGTCGTCATGCAGCGCAGTCCACAGCGCGCCGAAAGCTTTTGCCAGCTTCCGTTCGTCATGCCGGCCGCCGCAAAATCCATCCGCCGCCATTTTTATCAACTCCTGCCGGTCGCCCGGCAGGAGATTATTCTCAGCCATCACGCGCAAATCATGAAGCACCTGGCGCTGGCGGATATCGGCCATCTCCACAATGGCAAACGGACGCCCATGCTGATCGGAAAGAATCCGCCCCTGCCCCGAACCCTCGCGGCGCGGCAGCGCCAGAAGCGCCATCCGGCAGTGTTCAGTATAATACAGATTGAACAGCCGCTCCAGCACGGACTGCGCGATTATCCGGTCACCGGCGACCACCAGCACCGCCGCGCTGTCGGCAATCATCGGCATCGCGCCGAACACGCAGCGCAGCGCATTGGCGGTACCGAGCTGATCCCGCTGATATACAAAAGACACATTGTCGTATTTGGCGCCGACCGTTTCCATCACCTGCCCGGCGAGCGACCCGACAATCAGCACATGCTGTTTGATGCCGCAGTCGTTGTAGGTTTTTATCGCCCGGTTCACCGCGGGTATGCCGTCTATTTCAAAACATACTTTATGAATGGTGTTCGACCCCATGCGCGACCCTTTGCCGGCGGCAAGGATAACGGTGTATTCCGGACATTGAGCAGACATCTGGCCTCCTTTAGTATCTATATATTTCACCGAGTATATTTTAACGTTTATAAATTCAGAAGTCAGGAGTCAGAATGAAAACTGAGACCAAAGGCCTGAAACCTAAAACCTTATTCAATATCCCGTCCCGCCCTGCGGGATCCCGCAAAGCGGGAGAATTTCCAATGTCCAAGTTTTAACAGCCTAAAACCTAAAGCCTAAAACCTAAAACTGCGGGTACCGCAGTCAAACGCTGACTTTTGACTTCTATAACTATAAGATACACCGGCAAGGACAAATTCAAAACTGCGGATTTAACGCTATGCCGTTATAAGTGGCGGAGTCCACCGGAGTTTCTTCCAACGCCGCCAGCACGGGGGTCAGATTCTCCGGACCGGTCGCCGTAAGCTGTAAACCGTTTCCGGATTTACGCCATTCCACAGTGATAAAGCCGGATGGCGTCGCAACCGAGCCTTTTACCGCGTTAAAACCGCCGGAACAGGGCGACAGCAGGAACTTTTTAAATCCAGGCTCCAGCGGCCTGATCCCAAGCACCCAGGCGTAATAGTAATACACCGGCAGGCTGCTCCAGGCGTGGCAGAGACTGCCCGCGCCGTCAAAATCGGCGGCCCCCTTGCCGGTCTCCCATAAACTGGTTGCTCCAGCCAATATCATCGGGTCAAAACTGCGCTTCAGCGCCGCCGCAACATATTCCCGCGCCTGCGGTGAAAGCGGCATCAGCGCGGAGAGCATGTAAAGCATGGCGCTGAAAGTCACCCCCTCCAGCTTACCGGAATAAACCGTCTGCAGCACGGCGGTCTGTTTTTCAGCCGGGACAATGTTATTATATAACGCCAGGAACTGGATATGGTCGTGATATTCCTGAAGCTTTCCGCCAATCATTTTTGTGGCATAGCAATGCTGCCCGTCATCCCAGAAATTACGGTTGATGGCGTCTTTCAGTTCTGCCGCAAGCGCGGAATACTTCGCGGCTCTGCCGTTCTGCCCGCCGCGTTGAAGCATTTCGGCATATGAACGCAGCATTTCATAAAAATATAAATTATACGGCGCGTGGTATTCATCCTCACAGGATCCCATGGCCGACAAGCCGGGAGCCCATTCGTAAAAATGCCACATGGCCTCGTCCGGATTCAGCCGGTACAGACCGTTATCCGGATTATAGAGTTCCAGTATTTTACCGGTCATCAGCTCTATCTGCGCATCGAATTTGCGGAAAACCGCATCGCTGCCGCTGTGCAGCCAGTGTTCATTGATTCCGGTGACCCAGACAAAACTGAATATCGGGATCGTTACGGGAACTCTGGCCGGAGCGCACAATTCCAGCAGGCCGTCAGCACGGATCCCCTTCCCCAGCAGATTAATTGAAGCGGCGGCAAAATCGTAATTGCCCCATACATAATACCCGTACAGCATCTGATTCCGGGAATCGTAGGCGTAAAGTCCCTGTTCGCGCCATGGGCAGTCCTCGTAATGTTCATGCATGCAGAGTTCCAGCGTTCTGATGCCGACGGCATTCGTCCGGTCAGCCAGCGTATCGCCGCTCTGAAAATCTCCGCGCGGCGGCAGCGGCAGACTGAGCGGCTTCAACCCGACGTAATGGATAAAGACCGGACTCGTCATACAGGTCATGTTCAACTGAATATAGCGGCCGCCAATCCGTCTGAACGGCAGCACATGGCGGTTCACGCCTTCCCGGCAAATATAGCGGTCAGTGAAATTGCGATTCCCGATTTTATTGCGCACTTTGCCGTCAATCAAATGTTCGCCATGGGAAATATCAATCACGGTGCCGGCGGCGGCGGCAAGCTCAATATCCAGCAATCCGGCATTTTCCGCGCCCAGGTCGGCGATAATAAAACAGCCGTTCGCCGGAGCATCCGGCAGCTTAAGCTTCAATATGCGTTCAGATGTGCCGTCAAGTACCGGGAAGAATGGATACTCCGGCCCGAAACCTTCAAATATCCGCGAAACCGGATAATGCCCCGTCAGATCATCAGCCACCGTTTCGGCAAAAGTGTTCAGTTCCGGTTTGCGCAGAATAACTCCCTGCATCACAATCTGCACCGGAATACGGGGTCCGGTTACCAGCGGCGGTACCGGCCGCGCAGATAATTCCTTCCAGAAACCGTCAGTGCCGCCCGCGCGGACTTCCGCCGCCGGCCAGGCGGAATCATCAAAATCCGGATTCGTCCAGCCGGAATCATGACGTGCATCAAACATCGTGACAAACCCGAGCTGAAGAGAAACCCGCGGCAGGCCGCCGGATTGAAACGCCGGGGATTGAATACATTTCCAGCTGCCGTCAGAAACGATTTCATGCGTCCTGTTTTTCAGCACGGCGATCATTCCGGCCCGGCCTTTGCGGTAAGTGGAAAAATCCGCGCCGCAGTAATAGGCCAGCACACAGAGCACATTCATGCCCGGCTTCAGCAGCGGTTCAACCTGAAATTCGCTGTAAGTTTTCTCCTCCGGATAGTCGCTGAACTGTCCGCGCCCGATTTCCTGACCATTCAGATATGCGACAAAATCAGTATCGGCGGAAATATACAATTTCCCGCCGCTGACGTCATCAACTGAAAATTCTTTGCGGAAACAGACATACTGATGCTCCGTGTCCGCCGCCTGTTTTCTCCATATCCAGCGTGCATTGCTAAAAAAATCATTCATTAAGATTGCTTCTTTTGTGATTATCAAGCTGAAACAAAATCAGATTGAGGTTTAAATGCTTTCTAATATCAATCGCATACAATTTAAGTATGTCTATCCAGATTTCAAACTGCTATGCCTTCTCGGCGGGAATAAATCTGACTCGAAACGGGAAGCGATTGCGAAAATGAGGATAAACTTCATTTTTTCAGAATATCGCGCCATTTATCTTTAAGTTTGTCGATCTCTACAGAACTCAGCAAACTATAATAAACTTCCAAGCCGGCCAATTCCATGGAAACGTCTCCATTCTCCACCTGATTAATCTCCGTCGAAACATTATTTATCAACAGATTGTCTTTTTCAAGCGATTTGACAAGACCACTGCCGACGAGCGTTCCATTTACAAATATCTCCGCCTTTCCACCGCGATTAATCACGACAGTAAAAAATATCCAATCCCCGGAATTAAAAGTATTTCCCTTAGAGGATATTATGCAGTAGCGCTGCTCTTTGCCGTCAGGTAAACCTGCCATAAGCAAATCCAGATAAACCTTGCCATCATTAACTTTTGCCGACAGCCGGTATCCAGGAGTTATCAAATTTCCGGCCCCATACTGAATGATCCTGAGAATGCCCTTCTGTCCGGATACCCTGACAGTTCCGCAAAGAGTTAAGTTATTAGTGCCGGGTGGAGTTTTTTCGGCATATATGATGCCCCTGGCCAGTTTTACGGTATTAAAGTCACCAATTTTTCCAAATTCCGACTCCGTCGCCCTGTTTTCAACATTTCCCCTTATCTTAATCTGCAGTGAATTCTGATCTCCCGGGCTTACAGAGAGTTCCGGTTCTTCCGCGAAGACACTAACCCCCGGCAAACAATCCCAGAAAAGTTGCCAGCAGTACATTTAGTTTGTTGCTCATTTTAACATTCCTTTTCAGTTTAATTTCTGATTGATTCAATATATGTCTCAATTCTGCCCGGTCTTTCTGATTTCTATGCCATTAATTACAACATCGCCTTTCAGCGCAATGCTTAACAGTCCGTTTTTTACGACTATGCCGCTGATTTTATCGACCACAGCCTTGGCGAATCCAGCTTTGGCCGGACAGATATTTGCTCTGACAACAGCGTTAATCGTAACGGAATAAGGCTTCGCGACAGCCATCCCCGCCTGAAAAGTTTGAGCGGAATGTATATAAATATCATATACCCCGTCCGGGAGAGGAATGTGATAATAGACCTGCTGTCCGCCGGCTTCCGTCTGGTAAACTCGGGCGCAGTCAGTCCCCTCAACCGGCAGATCGCCGCGATCGGCGTATTGAGCGTATTCGCTGCCGTATGCCAGCCCGTTATATTCCTGATACGGAAGCCAGCGGTTTCCCGCCGGATCTATATATTCTTCTCTTGCTCCGCAGTTGATGAAACATTTTCCGTTTTTCTCTAAATCCGCAAGCAGTTTGCCTTGCAGTTCAAACGATTTGAAAGTATATCTCTCAAGACATCGTTTCACCTCGTAATCTTCAAGTATCGAATAGATCAGGAAGGCATCGTTTATGGCAGCCGCTTCCGCCAATTGAGCAAGATACGCCGGTGGAATTTTTTCCGATAATACTTTGCTTGCAAGAACGGCCTGTGCTTTTCCGGCTATTCCTTTTTGAACAGAATCCGCAAAGGTGAAATCGCATTTTACCGGATCTTTGCCTCCAGTAAGTTTTATAATCCGAATATCGGCAGGCAGAAGACTCAATGAAAAATTTTTATCATGTTTTTCAAGCCCGCTGTCGTATACGGTATCATACGCGCTGCCGTCAAACCGGATAAACCCGCTGACAGAATACGGCGAGTTATTGACCAGCCGCAAATAGTTCACGCCTCTGGCATCCTTTGCCATCTGCGCGTAAATTCCTCTGGAATCGGCAGCGGGAAGCGCTTTGAATTCCAGATCCGGAGTTTCATACAGCGCTTTGCAGAACCGTCTGATCTGTTCGCCGTGGGCTGTTTCCATATTGCAGTCCAGCCACGAATAAAAAATCATTTTGGGCGTATTAGTTTTGATTATATCAACGAACGGCTTCATGCAGATTTCGCCAACGGGCCTGGGAACATAGGCAGCCCGCTGCCCGCGAGACCAGAGCCATCTTTTGACGCCGGTTGCCGGAATGTCGATTTCATCCAGACCGTACTGGTAGTAAAATCCGGCGTTATCCTTGATGAAGTTCAAGGTGCCCGGATTGGTATTCCACCCGGAAGCAATCAAATTTGTTTTAGGATCACGATAGGCCAGGAAGGGATGACAATCAATCGCGGGGCAGATAAAACTTATCATCCCGTTTTTCTTTGCCAGGTCTTTATCTAAAGCATTATCCCGAAGCAGTTTATCCAGATACTCATTACGTTCGCCCATGGTCGCGGAAGGCGCGGCGAAAGGGGAATCTTTATCCATGCCGCTCACCACGCAGTTATAAACGAAAAGTTTCCATTTGTTTTTTGATTCACTGATGATGTCAGAGATTTCTTTAAAACAATCAGATAACTTCTGTTCTCGCCAGGCGAACCATTTAATTTTGTATTTCCCCGTTAAGAGGTCATAACGTTTTGCAAAACGACCGGGGTCGTTTAGCGGCACGCCAAGTTTTATTCCTGTCTCCTTTTCAAAGAGTCCAACCGTCAGGTCGCCGTAACCGACATCCGTGTTCTCAAGATTCTTATGATTGCAATTTATAAACCCCGGAGCAAACCAGGTGCCGGTTGGCATGAGTATCCCTTCGATGCCGTCAATATCCTTGTAATGGTCGTACACCTCCTTGAACACATCCAGGAAAATCTCCCGCATTTCAGGATGAAGAAAATTTATGCCGGCTCTATCATTCCGGGTAATTTGATTGCCGTAACGGTCCACGAGAAACAGCGATTCATTTTTCCCTTCAGCCATTTTCCGGTCGCTCAATCCATCATCAAATCCGCCTGCGCCGATCCATGGGGACCCCATATATTCCACGCTCAACAGGCATTTGATATGATTTTTACGATACATCTGCAGCGCCAGCCAGAGCAGATTGCCGGTGTCGTCTTCCCCCCGGAACGGCGAATGTTTCCTGGTCGGAAAATCTCCCGATGTATACATATACGCGCCTTCGGTCGTCATGTTCCGGCCCTGAAAACGAAGCCATTTGATTTTCCGCTCGGTCATTTTATACCAGTTCCGCCATTGGTACAGGTGTGGCTGGTTCCTTATCTCGCGCCCTCTCTCCATCACGTTCTCGGATGCCATGGATTCCGGCGTCAGCGCCCGTTCTTCATGGGAGCCGAACAGACGGGCGGATTTCGGTATTTTCAACGCCGGCAGACCGTTCCGTATCCGGTAAATGTTTATTTCGATAGCGGCGGCCTTGTCTCTGCCGCAGCCGTTGATCACTGTGACTGCGGCAGTTAAACTGTTTGGGTAATAAACATAACGGATTTTTTTCGGCTTATACGACAAAGGATACGATCCGCCGGTGACGGAAGAGCCGGTAACCGGAGACCTTGTCTGAAGGTCTGTCAAAGTATGTGCATTGTTTTCAAACCAGATGGGATATTGTTCCGCCACCCCGCTGTAGATCTGCCGTTCTCCGTTATCAGGAACAACGACTTCAACCAGATACGGTTCGCCCAGTTCTTTCAGATGAAGCCGGTAGGCGTAATAAAGGAATGCGCCCGCGCCTGTTTCACGGTATTTCATGCCGTCTTTACTCACCACCAGTCCGGGATTATAGCCAGGTTTGTTATACATGCCGGTATATCCCAGAAATTCATCGCCGATGGCCGCTTCTTTTGAACAGTCGAATTTCTGAACCAGTTCCAGCCTTTTTTCCAGTTCTTCCTCAAAGGACTTCAATTCATATTCATCCTGGGCGATCGGGCCGACAATGACGAATTCAGTTTCGGTCTCTTCAACCGGTTTCCCGTTCTGATCATATACAGCCCATTTCACCAGATACGGACCGGCTTTTTTATTGTCAAACTGAAATTTAAAATTGACCAGCCCGTCCGCTAACGTGGAAGAGGCAGGAGCGATGTTGTCAGCAATCAGGACCGGCTGCCCGTCATGCGAATATACGCCGGCTTTGATTGAGTATTTTTCATTCAAACCGGCAGGAATTGCGGCATTGAAAACAATCTGTTCCCCGATGTCAAAGACAGGGAATTTCCGGTTGACGGGACTGATACACAATATCCCCATATGTTTTGGATTGAGGCCGGTACCCGCGACACACTTGCTGTCCCGGTTGTCAGTCGTCCAGGTGAAGGTCGTCCCCGCCAGCCCGTCTGTCAGGGCCGGGCGCCGCCATGTTACCCCTTTTGCCGGATTCAGGACGCATTGCCATGTGCTGTCTCCAAATATCCGCGTAAGATTTCCTTCCTCGTCGGCGGCACAGCCTTCAAACAACCAGGCGGTTTCACTCGAAGACCCGCTGAACTGCCTGGTGAAAATAATCTCGTTTTCCCCTTTTTTAAGAAACGGTTTGATATCAATGTGTCTCAGAAATTTGCCGATGGACAAATGATTGCCGGAATCTGCCTGCTTGCCATTGATATATAGTTGATAATCCTCGCATATTTTATAGGAGGCATGGGCGATCACGGGCTTGTCTTTCAAAGTGAAAACTTTTTTATACGCCGCATATGATCCTGCCGGATATAGCGCCAGGCTTTTAACTCCCGCACTGACTCCGGGAGTCAGGCAGCGGAGCATGATAAATGGCAGATTACTGCCATTGACCAGAGACCGCATGCCGGCCAATTCAATCCGGGATTTTCCCGTTGCGCCAATTTTGAACTTTTTGGAAATGTCGCCCGCGGAAAATTCCCATTCAGTTTCCTGCGCGCAGCCGGCAATGTCCATTTCCAGATACAAGAGCGAGCCGGGATATTGCCCCCAGGCGGAGCCGAAACGGAGCCCTTTGGCTTCCTTCGAGTATTTTTCATGCCGGCCAAACCCGAAATAGAAACCTTCTTTACCTGACTGGATTTCCATGGCGCCATCTTTCATCTGATACGTTCCGCCGCCATAAAAGCCATACTGTTTTATCCAGTCAAAATCAAAAACACAGGGTTTCCCGTATTCGCCCTGGAAATACTCCGGCCCGGTCTGCACGATATCCTTGCCGGTCACCGGCTCCGGATAATACATGGTTTTGCTTTTCCATGTATTTGCACTTAACGGGATGGTATTTACCCCGTATCCCGGCAGTTCTTTGTCATAAATTATCTCCGTTGCCGCCGCGGGATACAATACCGCTGACATCAATAATCCGGCGACTGTTTTTATCATGACTACTATTTCCCGTATATATTATCAGAAACACAAGCAAATTTTATCCGGCAGACTTCCGGTTTAATTCTTTATACTATCAGTCAAGCGTGATATTGTTGGAGACTTGGATGGCGCCGTAAGTGTATGAGCCCAGCTTCCAGGTCTTAGTGTTTCCCGCATGGCCGTCTACAAACAGAAAATTGGCGGAGGAGAGATGCGGCCGGGCGACATCAGTGGCAGTCGTCAACCTTACGCTGCTGGTGCTGGACGACTGGCCGCAGGCCGCGGACACAAAAATGCTGTTCGTCCAGTCCGCTTCACCCATCAGAATTGTCTTGGAATAGTTTATAAAATTCTTAAAGCCTCTGCCTTTGACTCCGGTTCCGGCAGTCATGTCTCCCAGCATCGCTTCCGGAACCGCGTATGAGCGTTTAATATGGTCAGCGGAGGATGCAAGGTCGCCACGGGTATCGTTGGGGCAAATATAAATCTTCCAGCCGCCGAGAGCTTTGGAAGCGCGTCCGGAAGAGTTTACAGGAAATTGCATATAGTTTTTGCCGATATAAAAATCCCAGTGATAATTGGCGGTAAAAAGATGCGGCGAGGAGGTGGTATTGTTGCACGACGGCATCAGATAATCGTTAAAATCGTTGCGATACATCAGGAATCCCGTACCGATCTGTTTTTGATTGTTGACGCAGGCGATCTTGCGTCCGGTTTCACGCGCTTTGTTGAGCGCCGGCAGCAGCATTGAGGCCAAAATCGCGATGATCGCGATCACCACAAGCAATTCGATAAGTGTGAAAACGGCTTTTTCTGATTTTAGTCCATGCATTGTCCTGTCCTCCATTTGAATGATGTTTTTGATTTATATCCTGAACCGTTTATTTTCATCTTAACGTTGCTCCATCGAAAAAAGCCGGCTTAATCATAGTTCTGCCAATATTGGTATCGCCGGTCAGTAAAATATATTTGACCTTTTCCAGCAGGGTTTCGGCCGTAGCTGCAGTTCCATGTCCGACAGAAGATATCAGCGGATCGTGACTGCTTGCATTATCAGAACAGTTAACCGTAATAATGCCGATATCTTCAGGAATGCGCTTCTTTCTGGTAATGGTTTCATAAAAATACTCTATATCATTATCAGCATAAATAAACATTGCGTCAAAGCGGTCAGCGATTTCATCCATTTTCTTTATTATATTGACTATAAACGCCACGTTTGTCTCTCCGGAAACACCGATTTCGGAATTGCCATCATAACTCATCCCGTAGTTTTTGCATCCATCGGCAAAACCCATTCCCCTTTTGACAAAAGGAATATAAGTCTTCCCATGTTTTTTCACTTCTTTATAAATGAACGCCGGCTTCTTATAGCCGTGCTCGAAAAATTTCTGCGCGGCCAATTTGCCAACCTCATAATTATCAAGGCAAACTGCGTTATTCACCATTTGCGACAGATATTCATCGGTAACAATAATGGTTTTATCCGAAAGCTTTAATATCTCCCGCTGAAGTTGCAGATTCGGCGCTTCGGCAAAAATCACGATTTCCGCGCCGCGTTTGATCGTATTTATAACCGCTTTATTATCCTGCCCGTATTTCAGCAGCAGCAACTCTGACGCAATATTTGCTTTCTCCGCAAAATACTGAACTTTCTGCCATAATTTATTCCATGCAGGATTAGCCACCATATTGAAACCCGCGCTAACAAAGCTGATAGAGCCTAATGGTTTGGCATTACCAACCGTCTGCATTGATAACGCCCGCCCTTTGCCTTTCTTAATTATCATCCCTTCATGTTCATGCGCCTTCAGCACATGCCGCAGGGTTAAACGGTTACACTGCAGCATCTCGCAAAGTGAACGCTCCGCGGGCAATATAAGATCTCCGCGTTGACGCATATCATAGAAAAAATCACGCAGCTTGCGATTAATATTTTTTTGCGTTTGATAATTTCTTACTTCAATTTCCATATTCCGCGTCCATACTCAATTGCAACGTGCCACAATCTAAAATAGATTATACCACATGGTACACTTTTTGTCAACTTGTTTTTGCGATTATTCTTAAAAAAAGGAGATGATTTATCCGGTTTATAACTGTAATAATCATAAAACTGTGATAAATTAATCCAATAATTTACAGCTTTTACAAATATGAAAGATAGAGATGGAAACTGGAGACGATATACTGGCGATTGAAGAAGACGAAATATCTTCCGGCAAAAACGCTAAAAAGCTTTTTAAAAAAATATTCTGGTTTGTTTTAAGGATCGGACTGGCGGCCGTGATCATCGGCTGGCTGGTAAGTAGAAATTTTGACAAATTCGTCCAGAGCCTCGCCGATTTCAATTACTACTGGCTGATTCCGGCATGTTTGTGCTATTTCCTGCACATGCTGGTCTGCTCCTGGCGCTGGTACAAACTGGCGAAAGTGCTGGATATCCAGATCACCCTTTTCGACGCGTTTTCACTGACCATGAAATCCTATTTCTTCTCGCTGGTCATTCCCGGCGGCGCGATCGGCGGCGACCTGGCTAAAATCGGTTTTCTCGCCTCCAGAACACCCAAAGGCACTAAAGTCGAAGGCGCGTTCACGATTCTGATGGACCGGATCGTGGGCATGGTGGCGCTGTTCTCCACCGCTATTGTCATCATCCTGTTTACGCTGCCGACACTGATGAGTATTGACCTGACCGTGCTCGGGCTGCAGACTAAAATGATGCATGTCGCCGTCATCGCCGGCCTGCTGGGCATGTGTGCTTTCGGACTGATCGCGATGTTCGCCATATTTTACCACAAGACGCTGGAAAAATTCAAACCCGTCGGCAGCCTGATGAAAATGGGCGACCGCTACACCAACAGCGCCGTCAGCCGCATGACCGCCGCCACCGACATCTACCGCAATCAATTGAAACTCTTTACCGAAATGACCATAGCCAGCATTTTTCTGGTCCACCTGAACATGGTGGTGGTGGTGTTTTTCATCATGAAAGGGCTGGGTATCGGCAACGTCCACCTGATCACGGTGACTTCGGCGGTCATTATCGGCAATATCGCCGGGCTGATTCCGCTGACCGTGTCCGGAGTGGGACTGCGCGACGTGGCCATTGCCACTGTGCTTTATGCCGGCGGCGTTGACAACGCCACCACGATTCCGATTATCTTTACCGCGCTGATTCTTGCTTTCAATATTTTATCCGGTTTGTTTTTCGTATTCGACAACGATAAAAAGAAGAAAGCCGGAAGTCAGGAGACAAAATGCGGAAGTCAGGAGTCAGGAGTCAGGAGTCAGAATAAATCCTGAAGACGGAGAAGGGCGCGGTAAGGAGCTGTCAAGAAATAAACCTGACAAGTCTCGCGAAATATCCCGAAGAGATTTTGGGAATTGCCGGAGAGGCGCATACCTGAAGGTATGTAACGGACCGGCAAGCACAAAAGCATTCAGGAGAAGGGCGCGGGAATACACAAAATTTAGAATAAATAACACCAAAAATATTTTAAATCTAAATGTTAGAAGTATAAAGTATAAAAGATCATGGTTTTAAGTTTTAGGTGTGAGGTGTTAGGTTTCATTCTGGATTCTGGATTTAGGTTTTAGGTTTCATTCTGACTCCTGACTCCTGACTCCTGACTTCTGGTTTTAACAAGGATTTTACAATGGCTATAAGCAGTGACGGTTTTCAACTAGAGATGAATTTTGACAGCAGCATCAACCGCTTCAGGCACTGCCTGGACAACGGGGTGTTTGTCATGCTGATCGAACTCAACACTCCGGCGCGGGATACCGACCTCAGCGCGGCCGGCGCCAGACTGCAGGAAATCGAATACGCGATTTCGAACATCAACGAAATGCCGATCGGGCTGGCGTTCACCGATAAATACGCCAGCACGGCATCCTGGAAAGTCGCCGATTACGCCACCTGTCTCTCCAAAGACCGCCGCGACCGCCATGTCATCTACATCAGCGGACGCGACACCACCAGCGAATCCCAGGTTGATACGCTCAATATGTGCGCCGCCAACGGCTTCTTCAATGTCGTTCCGGTTTCCGGCGACAGTTTTCCCGGCGAAAACGCCAAAGACACCCGCAAACGGTCATTCACGGAAAGCATTCATCTGCTTCATCATATTAAAAACATGAAAGATTCGCCGTTCTTTCCGGGCTGCGCGGTCAATCCGTTCAAATACACCCCGGACGACTCTTTCACCCAGTATTTCAAACTTGTGAAGAAGCTCAATTTCGGCGCGGAATTCATGGTCACCAACTTCGGCTGGGACATGATGAAACATCATGAACTGAGATGGTATCTGAGCAGCCGCAACCTGCATTACCCGTCCATCGCCAGACTGGCCGTGCTGACCCCGGAGAAAGTGGAAAAGATCATTGCCGGCGATCTGCCCGGCGTGCATATCTCCCCCGACTTTAAAATCATTCTGGAGAATGAGCTGAAATATTCCTACAACCAGTTCGAGTCCGCGCAATGGCGCCGCCTCCAGCTTCAGGCGGTCGGCTGCAAACTGCTCGGCTACAGCGGCATTCAGATCGCCGGACTTGATTCACCGGATAAAATCAAGATCGCCGCCAGACGGATTACCGAAGCCATGGGCGAGTTCCAGTCTTTCACCGACTGGACCAACGAATATTTTGAACATCTCGGACGCGCTGAAATGGCCCCCTACCCTTACCGGTTCTACACTTTCGGGCGCGGTTTCAGCAAACCCGGCGCCGAGGGCATCCCGAAAATGGCCACGCTCAAGGAACCGGAAAGTTCACCCGGCGAAAAATTCAGCTACCGGCTGCGTAAATTCATGTTCCCGCACGCCGACAAACAGAATTCGCACGAGCATCTGCTGACCAAAAAACTGCTGGTCGGATGCCGCGAATGTTCATACTGCCGGCTGCCCCTGACTCAGTATGTCTGCCCGGAACACTGCCCGAAAGGCCTGGCCAACGGTCCCTGCGGCGGCACCCGCGCCAGCGGCGAATGCGAACTCGGCGGCATTGAATGCATTCATTCCCAGATCATGCGTCTGGCCGTATGGAAAAACCAGACAGACACCCTGGAGGAAACCTATATCGGACCGGCCGTCAGGCGGAAATTGAGATAAAAATAATGACAGAAAATTTTACCACAGAGGACACGGAGTGCACAGAGGAAAACCGGAAGTCAGCATATGACTGCGGTTGAATTCGCAGTCATATGCTGACTTCAATGTGGTCTTCTTGAAACTCCCTCTCTGTGTTCTCTGTGCTCTCTGTGGTTAATCGTTCCCATGATTTCTGGATTTTAAATATTTAACAACTGGAGATTTATAAAAATGGCTAAAGTTCTTCCTTTTCACGGCCTGCTGCCGACACCGGATAAAGCGGCGCAAGTGGCGGCGGTTCCCTACGATGTGGTAAATTCCGAAGAAGCGGCGAAACTCGCCGAAGGCAATCCGCTGAGCTTCCTCCGTATTTCCAAACCGGAAATCGAACTCGAACCCGGCATTGACCTCTATGACGAAAAAGTCTACGCCAAAGCCCTCGCCAACTTCAAACGCCTCTGCGAACAGGCCCCGCTCAAACTCGACCAGGACGAACATCTCTACATTTACCGCCTGAAAATGGGCGATCATGTCCAGACCGGCATCCTCGGAGCGGTTTCCGCCGACGAATACAATAAAAACATCATCAAGAAACATGAGAAGACCCGCAAGGATAAAGAGGACGACCGCACCCGCCACGTCATGACCCTGCATTCGCATACCGGCCCGGCCTTCCTGACCTACCGCGATTCGCCGTTCATTGACCATCTGGTCGAAAAGCTCACCGCGGAAGCTCCCTTGTTCGACTTCACCGCCCCGGACGGCATTGTCCATACGCTCTGGCGCGTGGACGAAGGGAACAGCCGCATCCTGTCCGACCTCTTCAACCATGTCCCTTTCCTCTATATCGCCGACGGCCATCACCGCAGCGCGGCCGCCGCCAGAACCGCCGCCGAATGCGCACCGAAAAACCCGCATCACACCGGCAAAGAGGATTACAACTATTTCCTGGCGGTGACCTTCCCCGCCTCTCAGCTAAAAATTCTGCCCTACAACCGCGCGGTCAAAACCCTGAACGGCATGACTCAGGCTCAATTCCTGGAGGCCCTCGCCCACAAATTCAAAGTCAGGGATACCGCCAGCCCGCAGCCGTCCAAACCCGGCGAGTTCTGCATGTATCTCGACGGCAAATGGTCGCTGGTCACCCCGAAATTCAATGTTAAGGAACTCGGCGTGATCGAATGCCTCGACGTCAGCATCCTGCAGGACAATATCCTGGCCCCCCTGCTCGGCATTGACGACCCCCGCACCAGCAAGGAAATCGACTTCATCGGCGGAATCCGCGGCACGGCCGAACTAGAAAAACTGGTCAACAGCGGTAAATACGCCGTGGCCTTCTCGATGTTCCCCACCACGCTCAACCAGTTGATGAACATTGCCGACGCCAATGCGATCATGCCCCCCAAGTCCACCTGGTTTGAACCCAAGCTGCGCGACGGCATAGTGTGTCATAACTTCTAGAAGTCAGGAGTCAGGAGTCAGGAGTCAGAATGGAACCGGAAAACTGAAAACAGAAAATCCGGATTTACCACAAGGCACGGAGTTGGAACAGAAAGCCGTTTAACCACGAAAGACACGAAAAAGCACGAAAGTAATACAGAAAGTAAAACATTAGAAATGCCAGTCAGTGAATGCTTGCGTGAGTACCACTCAAGCATTCACTGACTATTTTTTTATTTTTTTCGTGTATTGTTTTCCGTTCGTGTCCTTTCGTGTTTTTCGTGGTTAACATGTATTCTCTGTCCGGTTTTCTCCCGCAAACAAAATATTGTTTCCCGTTACTCGCCGCCGGCGGCCCGCCGGGCATGATCCAACGGTCCCGCAGTCGCGGGATTAGTCGCCAAAGGCGAAATGCTTAAAGCCGGTCTGAC
>CAIMFA010000626.1 GCA_903840185.1 uncultured Lentisphaeria bacterium
AAAGCCGCGCCGGTTCCCATATTTAAAACAAAATTGGTGGTACTCGTGGAGCAGAACATATCTCCGATCATCGGTACCGCCGCCGCCTTACGCTTGATTTGTCCTTTACCAAAATCTTTAAACGTTACACAGCTATAATCCCAAACACTGGCAGAGTTTATCAGGTTTGCATTGGCAGCCGCGGTGATACAGTTGTTAATCCCGTAGCTCAAGTAATAAACCGGCGAGGTGACAGGGTTGGCAGGATTAGTATCTGTAGGGCAAATCAGGACAGACTTAGCGGAGCTGGATTTCTTTTTACCGATATAGCCATTGCGCATGAGGTGACTATACCAATACCTGGTATACCAATCCCCGTTTTCAACCAGGAGCGTGTTAGGTGTGATATAATCGTAATAATCACTGGCATACAATGCTTCTCCCATGCCCAGCTGTTTAAGATTGCTGGCGCAAAGGGAACCTCTGGCAGTTTCTCTAGCTTTATTCAACGCCGGCAGCAGCATTGCCGCCAAAATTGCGATGATGGCGATCACCACAAGGAGTTCGATGAGTGTGAAAACTCTGGTTCTACGGCTTCCCGGACTCTTCAGGATTTTTGCGTTCATTTTAATGCTCCTTTTTTATCTTTTTAGTTATGTTGTTTTGCGTTCTATTAATTCTGGGGCGATTACGACATCTTCAATTATTTTTTTACCTTGCGTTATCATCTCTGAAAGCAGGGCAACGGATTTCTCCGCCTGGCGATTCCAGAATGTATCCACCGTGGTCAGCGACGGCGTGGTAATTCCAGAAATAGGCAGATTGTCAAAGCCAACAACCGCCAAGTCTTCAGGAACCCTTATTCCACGCTCAAAACAGAAATTCATCAAGGTCAGCGCATTTTCATCATTGGATGCAAAAACCGCAGACGGACGGTCTGCGCCAGTAAATGCTTTGTTTAATTCTGATATGACATCTTTCTTTTCGACCGGCAATTCCAGCATCCAGCCCGGATTGCACTTCAACCCGCACTGTGTCAGCGTGTTGAAAAAACCCTCGAACCGCTGGGCGACAGTATTGCTTTTCCATTGACTTTTGCTGGCCAGCCAGCCGAATGTCCGGTGACCTTTGCCGATCAGGTGTTCCGCCACCAGCCTTCCAGCAGTTCGATAATCTGCACGGACAGTCGAAGTCCATGTTTCCGGTGCATTAACGTGACAGAAGACACTAAAAACATCATCCCGGCTGAGCAATTCGACAATTTTATTCTTATGATCCCATGGAATATTCTGGACGATAATTACACAAAGATGGCGTCGGGCTTTAATCTTAAGCAGCTGGCTGGGAGTTATCAAACTCACGGCTTCCCGGTTAACCGTGGCCATTTGCTGAATGCTCCGCAAAAATTCAAGAAAGATCGGAGATTTGGAAAAACAGTCCACCACGACATTGCCTGACGGCAGTAATATATATATTTCATTATTAATTGCGTGCTTGACAAAGCATCTGCGGCCACGGGATTTTTCAATATAACCATGCATCGCCAGTTCGTTGATTACCCGGCGGCTGGTGATATCGCTGACATTATATTTACGAGATATTTCTTCTGTGGTGAAAAAGCGCCTGTTACTGCTGAAGTCATTTTGTTTTATATATGATATCAGGTCTTCAGTAACTTTTTCCCATAATACTTTTTCTGTTGCAATCATAATATATAGCACCTTTAATATTGTATGATTATATATTTTTTTTAATAAAAGTCAATAGCTTAAGCTAAAGTTTTCCTGTTTTTTTGAATCTATACTACCGAACCGTAGTCAGACATTCGACTATGGTTCGCCGTTTTACTGCCGTTGAGATGGAATTACGAAAAAAAAGGCAATTTTTTTCGGGCTGCCTGGAATGGGGCCCCAACGGACTAAATTCCCCGACCT
>CAIMFA010000627.1 GCA_903840185.1 uncultured Lentisphaeria bacterium
CACCCGCAATGGCGTTAAATCTTTACCAATAAAACCGAAATTATTTTGTCCTTCATCATAAAAACCATAAATAAAAGCAAATGCTCTCTCGACTCCACATGCCTTGGCTTCGATGATTTTCATACTGCAATCCAACGCCGAGATTTGGTCATCATCCATTGGAGGTCTTGCCGTCCCGCTTTTCCATGGCCGTCCAGTTTCCGTTAACCACAACGGCAGCGAGTCTCTTTTTGCTTTTATTAACAACTGGCGATAATTATCTACTGTATCTTCCATTCCGGATGCCTGTACGTATGTATGAAAACTCAGGAAATCCAGATGATCAAGAATCCCGTTGGCAGTTGCCTGTGAAATAAACGTTGCATCGCAAGTGGCAAAAGTACCACTGCCGCAAAGCATTTTTGAATTTGCTTTTTTTACCCCGTAAATCACTGTTTTTATCATTGCACTCCATGCATCAGGAGGAAAGCATTGCAGATCGGGCTCATTCCATATTTCCAGTGCACCCCAATACTGGCTCCATTGAGAGGTTAAATATACCCACGAGTCCCTCGCCGCAAGCAAATTTGCCGGATATGAATTCCCTGTGCCTGCCCTCATCCATTCCGGACTGTCATGAAAAAGCTCCAAAACCGGAATGCCGGCATCAAGACACTGTTGACGAACCACCCCGTAGCGACGCACATCCGGTCGCCATTGTCCTTGAGCCGGATTAATTTCTGACCAGTTAAGTCTTTCCCTGATCATCGCAATTCCGCATTTAGACAACACCAAAAGAAGATCTTTTCGCGTATTAGCATTATTGGCATAGTCCAACCAGGACATTGCCCCGTCTATTGCAAAAAAAGGGTCGGGCATCCCGGTTGCACACTCAATACAAACAATCCCGAAACGCTGTCCAGACAATTCAATCTCATAAAATCCGCGTGGCAATTTGACTGCTGCCTCCAAATATCTATTTTCAGTCGACAACGCTTTCCCTGTGGATACCGTTCTGCCCCAATAGTCGCGAACTATAAAGTCAACATACGTGGCCTGGTTTGAACCATTTCGCCAGCGCAATGTCGAGATAGTATCCGGCGCAATAAAAAAATGATTAATCTCTACAGGAGTCAAAAATGTTGAGTCTGCAGTTGCATGCGAATTCTCTACTAATGCTGCTATTGCGTTGATTTCACTGATTGCCACATGCCAGATACTTTTTCCTTTGGGTCCATGGTCTTTCAAAGAACGGATCATCAACGACTTGAACGGTTGACGGATAATGCCATCATTTGCACCACCCCATCTTACGCATTGAGGACTGGCCGGATCATAGAAATTGTCCACTTTTATATCCTGCCACAAGTCCGGATTTCCGGATAGCGGCACCATGCGAACAAAGGTTTGATTGCCAGAATCGCCAAGTTGAACCAATACGTGAGTTGCCGGACTTTTGATTTTAAAAACTAGACTTGAAATATTCATCAACGGCTTCAGTACCGTCGTAATGCCCACATAGTTGCCGCCGCCGGAAAAATCGCAGCACATATCCCAAACCGGTTGTTCCGACGTTCCGGCAACTTTCAATTCACCTCTGGCGCCGGGAAATTCATTGCCGGGATAAATCTCCCATGTACATTTTTTCCCCAAGTCAACCATAGTCTCTGCACAAAGTAAAAAATTTGCAGAGAAAAGACTAATAATTATTACTAATTTAATGTAAAGATTTATTCTCAAAAAATTGTTACCCCCGAAAAAAATCCGCTTTTTTTCAGGCCTACTGGTTTGTTGTTCATGTTCCATCATCTTCTTTGAAACCTCCTTTAATTTTTATTGATCATACCTATTACGCGATTTATCATTTTCTGCATTGATTCCACTTATCCAGATTCGTTTTGTCATCCCTCCGGCCATTCTCTCGTAACCTCAACTTTTAGGACTAAATCTTTACTTTTGTTTTGCCATTTGTATTCATTTGTACTTAACTTTCTCGGAAACTTTTACAAGGCCTTTATGATCATATCTATAGCATAAAAACATCACTCCTTTTTTGATCTATAGCGGACAATAAGAAAGATAGTAAACAGAATTGAGCCGAGACTGATAAGTGAAGATATGATCAGCGGCCAGCCTCTGCCGTTCAGAAGAAACTGCACAATGGCATAATAAATTGCAAGCGAGGAGAAAACCACCCAAAAGCACCAGGAACGAAGCGATATATCGTCGCGTGACTTTGTTCGCAATAGCTTAATCCATTGTGGGAAATATGCCGACAGTGCGACAAAGGATACCGCCAACTGACTTTTTACCACGATTTCTGGTATCATTTTATGTTCCATTGATTATTTCTAAGCCTGTCCGTTTTATTTTTCGATATCACTTTTTGCTGTCTGTATCGGTTGCTTGTTATCCATTAGCTGTTTAACTTTTTGAAACTAAACTTGTACGGCTATTGTTTGATCCGTGGAACTTACATTAACGCCCCTCAGGCGACTGGTGCAAGAGTAGCAACGAATTTGCTGGTTGACTGCGAAGTTGAAATCCCTGTTACTTCGCGAGCTCCACTCCTTAGGCAGTTCATTAAAACCATATTTGTAAAATTCCAGTTATATAGAAAATGCAGATCACAATGAATTAGGCACTTGCCCCGATGCCTGAAAATACGGTAGCAAGGTGACATTTAATGGCAATTTTAGAGCTATAAACTCAACATGTCCATCAAGAAAAAGAAAGTTCATGCCTTTATCGTGTCGAGTAGGGAATGGCCCATTATATGCACCCGGACTGCTAAAGAAACGAGCATCCATCGTCCATGACCCCCAAAATCCGCCACTGCCATCAGACTCTCTTGAATCAAAAACCGATATCAGTTTTGACGGGCAACGAATTTTATTGATCTTTACTGGAGCATTGCCGTTAAACAGTGTTGACACATTACCTGCATAATCAATCATGCTGGGCTGATGCCTAGTCTCCGCTGGACAGAAGAAATTGAAATTATTTTTATTTGGATTTCCCCATGTGTCAAGATGGTGAGTCGCTCCTTTGGGTAATGTTGCCGATAATGATTCATACCAATACGGAGAGCTCCATGATCCTGTATACGTCGGAGGGAAATAATCGTTACACTCGTTAGTATACATCACGAGCGCACTTCCTATCTGTTTTAATTGCGAAATACATTTCATTCCCTTAGCCCGGTCACGCGCCCGGTTCAAAGCAGGCAACAATATCGATGCCAGAATAGCTATAATAGCAATTACCACCAAGAGTTCAATGAGCGTGAAACTTTTTCTACCAACTGTATTCATTTTCCTTACTCCGTTAAAGATTTTGTCCCGGAAAGTTTTTACCCACGAAAAAAATCAATTTTTCTTCGAGTCGATTATTTTGCTGTTCTTGTCACTGCATTATTTTCAGAACCTCCTTACTCGTGAGATTAAAATTTTTTACGGACGGAATCCCGGATGATCAATTGCGGCTCGACGCGCTGCTGGATCATCATCTCGCCAGAATCTCGGTTTTGCTTGCGGCTGAGGATAACTTTCGCCGCCAGACGCCCCATCTCATAAAAATTCTGCGACACCGTCGTCAGCGGTACTTTGAAATATTGCGCCGCATCGATATTGTCGAATCCGGCCAGCGAGATATGTTCCGGAACTTTCAGTTCCATGTCGTCCATAATATTATGTAGCGCCATAGCAATCCAGTCGTTACTGCAGAAAATCGCGGTCGGCCGATTGGCAGAAAGCATCAGCTCCGATAACCGTTTGCGCAGATAACTAAGATTGTGCGAACTGTGATAACCAGTCATAACCTTATCCCCGCAGGGAATAATGTTAATGGTGTCCGAAACTATGGCAAGCCCATGTTTACTCAGGCCGGAAATAACCCCGGAAAGCCGGTCAGACATATTCACCCGGTCGGGCATAGCTGTAAAATAGCAGATGTGCCGATGGCCGTTGTCCACCAGGTGATTGATCATTATTTCCGATCCCAGCGCGTTATCGGAAATGATATAGTCGCATCTGAGTTCGTGAAAATAGGAGTCTACCAGGACAAACGGAAATTTTTTAATCTGCATCTTGTTCAGTTCGGTCACCACACACGGATCCAGCGCCGGCCAGATCACAAACGCCTCATGAATCGGATCAACATAGTTCTTCAGCAACTCAGTCTGTTGTTCAACCGTACTGTAAAAATCTACCCCGACATGATACCCGGCAGGAGTAAATATCCCGTGAATACCTTCAAGAATGCCGTTGCTTACAGGGATCGGATCATTCACCCCGCCAGGGCTGATATATTTGATGATTCCCTTAGTGCTGGAACCGGTCCGGCATCCACGCTGCTCTGACGGAATGTTATCGCAGACAAACGACCCACGCCCCTGCGTCCGGGTGATATACCCTGCGGAAGTCAAATTGGATAGCCCTTTGGCAATGGTTAAACGGCATGCTGCAAACTCTTTTTCCAGTTGCCGTTCCGGGGGAAGCCTCTGTCCTGCCCGGTAGATGCCGCTGGTGATCCGCTTGAGAATCTCGTTCTCGATGCTCTTGTAAGTCAATTCTTTTTGGGACATGATTTTTTTCCACTGTATTGCTTAATCTATACCATATTATAATATAAAATAACCCATTTGTCAATAGCCTGGATGTAAAAAAAAGCTAATTTTCACAATTGGATTAGCCATTAGGCAAAAACTAATTGGCTGCCCGAAGCCGGATTCAAACCTGCTGTCTAGGCATAAATAGGCATAGATCATGTCGCGAAACGGTTTACCCCGTCTGCTGCTAAGTAATGAGTCTCTACGGCATTTTGTTATAAAAATTGGATTAGCCACATTGCGCGGACATTAGGCAAATAACTTTTTAATATTTCGGTGAAGCACCATGTCTCAAAGATCGCGCCGGCCATTGCTCCGGCTTCCTGTACCCTGGGCGAATCCTAGCCGGTTAGAAAGGCGCATAATCAGGCGATAATGCGACCAGCTCAATTCGCTACGCAGTGTGTAGCTTTTCTTGTAATCAGGATACATTAAATAGAATTGCCTGAAATTTTTCAGATTGGCGTAAGAAAAACCTTTGCCGAATTCAGATGATAATTCTTTAGAAAGATTTACTAATAAAAAATCTCCGTAATCTGCACGTTCCTTTCCTTTTTGCTCTTCTTCAACAATGCGTCTGCCTACTTCCCAGTAGGCCTCAACCATGGCGGAATTAATTGCGGTGTAAGTTTTTTTCCGCGCCTCGGATAGAATTTTCCGTATATCGTCAAAAAATGATGATTTATTTTTTTCAGACTGTCTGTCATATTCCTCTTCCCATCATGTGTTATAATTTTTCTGCTATTTTCGTGTTTGAAAAGACTGACGACTTCTGAATATACCTTAAATGAGTTTCGCTTTCAAGCCAAAGTGCTGTTCCGGCAATATCTCAGTAGCCAGACAACGAAAATTGGCGTTCCTGCCGCTAAATCAATTCCACCACGAACCTGACTTTCAAAAAACCACTTTACCGCCTTATTTGAGTATAATTTCATAATTTCGGTTGACAAAATCTCTATATAGTAAAAAACAATTGAAAATTGAAAGTTGAAAATTGAAAATGAGAAATCATAAAACCGGGAACAA
>CAIMFA010000628.1 GCA_903840185.1 uncultured Lentisphaeria bacterium
AACGCTCCTAAAGGAGTTTTCGTTTGTCCGTCCGCGACAGTGCAATGGATGAAGAATTATCAAAATCCATATACAGGCAGAAATATAAATTACTATGATACATACGGCGGCAATACCAAAGTTATCAGTTATGGAATTACAAACACAAGCTATCCGCCGCAGACTTTCGGAACTATCAGCCGCAAAGCAAAGAAACTTTCAGCCTCGCCGGTGATTACCGACTGTATTACCACAGATAGCAGCGGAGCATTAAATAAGATTTATATTGTTCATTTATATACTAATCCCAATAATGATCCGCTTGATCCGGTGTCTCCGGCTGCGAATATAAATTCATTGCATGCAAAAGGCGTTAATGCACTCTTCGGTGACGGGCATGTCAAGTATGTTAAAGCGCCGTACAGGACGGTAAGCTGGGGCGAAGTAGATTGGCTCAATACAGATTCTGTTTATGGAATTAAGAATTAAAATGTCAGTTTTAGGAATGAAAAATGAAAATAATTAAAAATTCAATAGTTCTTTTTGTTGCAGTTGCCATGATGTTTCACGGGCTGGCTGTCATGGCGCAGGATTCAATTGATAATCTGCTTAAGAACTCTGTATTCTCGGTGTTGAACGATAAGGGGAATCCTGAAGGCTGGTCGGCATCTGTGCCCGGCTTCAGTATTGATACAGCTGTCAAACCTGAAGGGTGTGAGCAAAGTTTGAAGGTTGCGGTTGCTAAAGACGGAAAATTCCTGGGTGATGTTACGCAAATGGTAAAGGTCAAACCGCAGACGAATTACACATTCAGCTGCCTGGTGAAAGCTTCTCCGGGAGTTGGTGTGTTAATGGTTAAACTGCTGGACGCCAAAGGTGGGGAAATTAAGCGGATAAGCAGTCCTGCGAATGCCGGCGCTGAATGGGAGACGCTTAAAACAAGTTTTTCCACGGAAAACTCCGATACGATTCTGGTAATGCTGCGCTACACTCAGACGGCCTGGCAGACACTCTGGTTTGCGTCGCCGAAACTGGTTGAAGAGAATAAGATCAAAGAAAACTGATGAGGAATAACATGAGAACTTTATTTCCTGTTGTCTTAGCGGCGTTGTGTGTCTTCGTACATACCTTACCAGTTTCAGGACAGGCCGCGCAGCCTGTGGTCAGAATACTTCTGTCCGGTGATTCAACGGTGTGTAATTACAAGCAGGACGCGCCGCAGCGCGGCTGGGGACAAATGCTGGGCCAGTTCTTTAACAACAATGTCTCCATTACTAATCTGGCAGTCAGCGGAACCAGTACTAAGACGTTCCGCACGCTCGGTTACTGGGATAAACTGCTGGCGCAATTGAAACCCGGGGATTATGTAATGTGCCAGTTTGGACACAATGATTCCCACGACAAAGGCAAACCGGAGTCCACCGATGCCGGCACGGAGTACCAGGCTAACTTGAAGAAGTTCATTGATGAAGTCAAGGGCAGGGGCGCGAATATAGTTCTGGTTACGCCAATGCATCGCGGGATCTTCGGAAAAGACGGTAAAATGAGCCAGGAGTTGCTGCCGTATGCGGAGGCGATGAAGAAAGTTGCCAAGGAGAATAATGTTGCATTAATTGATTTATATACTGCAAGCGGCGAATATATGGAGAAAACCGGGTCTGAAAACATTGATCCGGTATTCTGCGGCGTCAAGAACGACCGTACGCATTTTTCAGAAAATGGCGCACTAATTATGGCGGAATTTGTCGCTAAGGGGTTTGTCGCCGCCAAATATCCGCTGGCCGAGTATTTGAAGCTAAATGCAGGAATAAAGAAAACGGATTAAGTATGGGTATTGCAAAACGGATGGTATTGGTGGTTGCGGCTCTGGCGGTAATCTGCGGTTTGAATTTGAATGCGCAGGATTCCGCGGCGAATCTGCTGAAGGGATTTTCCTCGCTTGATGTTCGGGGCAACCCGCAGGGCTGGTTTTCGCCCTTGACGAACCCGATTGCGATTGATCCCGGCGTCAAACCCGGCGATGGCAGTACCAGCATAAGGGTTGATATCAGAAATAAAAGTGAATGGGGATCAATACAGCAGGATATCCCGGTCAAAAAGAATACCGCATATTCTTTCAGCTGCCGGGTGAAAGGCTCTTCACCAAAATTAGCGTTTTTGATGATAAAGCTGCTGGATGCGCAGGGAAAGGAAATCAAGCGGATTAAAAGCGAGGACAATTTTGACGACAGCTGGGAGTCTGTTGAACTAGACTTTCAGTCAGGAAATGCGGAGAAGGCTTCTGCTTTACTGCGTTTCTTTCAGACCACTGACGCGCTGGGCGAATCTGTCTGGTTTGCCGATCCCCGCTTGATTATTGCCTCTAATTCTACTGCTGCTCAAACTAAAAACTCTGTTAGAAAATCTTCTCCTGAATTATCCGCTGTTCCGCTTTTTGCCGGGTGCGGAATTTATATTAAATATGGTGACGGCGATTACAGCAAATGTAATCTGGCATATCGCCGTAAAGGCAGTCCAAAATGGGAGGGCGCGCTGCCGCCGGTAAATGTTAAAGCCGATACTCTGATTAAATTCATGCCGGTACTTGATCACATGTTCAGAGGCAGTATCGTCAATTTGGCTGAGAATACTGAGTATGAGGTGAAAGCTGAACTGCTGGATTCGAACGGCAGGATTTTAAATACGCTCAGTTCTGCGTTTAAGACTTGGAGCAGCAATGTTCCAGTGAAAAAGACCGTGAATATTGTCCGGGATTTGAAAGCCGGTCCGGTATCGCTGGCCGGCATTAACGGCGCGTCTGATGGCTGGATCAAGTATGTCGCCGATCCGGGAACGGTAATTGACGGCGGTGCGATTGAAGACGCCGCTATTCAAATCAAGCGCTGTTCGTATCTGATTCTGGAAGGGTTGACCATAACTGGAGGCAAACTTTACAGTGTGGATATTCTGCGTTCGCATAATATCCGGCTTGTCAATTGCGACATCAGCGGCTGGGGGCGCATCGGGAAGCAGGATTTTAATAAAAAAGGCGTATATTATGATGAAAAAGGCGGTGAAATAGATTTTGATAACGGGGTCAATATATATAACAGCGGCAATGTAGTGGTCGAAAGATGTTACGTTCATGACCCGCGCGGAACCGCTAATTCCTGGTTCTACTACCATCCGGAAGGCCCCCAGGCGGTTGGCGTTCTATCCACCGGCGGCACTGTCTTGCGTTATAATGACTTTATCGGCAGTGATGAACATCGCTGGAACGATGCTGTCAGCGGTTATGACAACGGGTCGAAGACCGGCGGCTTCTACCGTGATGGCGAGCTTTGCGGCAATATGCTGGCTTTCGGTAATGACGACGGACTGGAATTTGACGGCGGACAGATGAACTGCCGTTTTTTCAGGAATAAAGTTGAAGGCTTTCTGTGCGGCATCAGCCTGGCCCCGAATATGCTTGGCCCGTCGTATGTATATAACAATCTTTTCGTAAACGAAGGCGATGTAACCAATGCCGCCGGTTCCGTATTTAAGAACGGCGGCGGGACCACTTATACCTCCGGTACGACATTCTTTTTCAATAATACCGCATATACCAAAGGGCAGGGACTGGCCGCGGTGGGATTTGGCGAGGATAAAAATAAGGGGCAGTTTAATGGTTACAGCCGGAATAATCTGCTGGCCTGCCGCCTGATTCCGATCACTGACCGTGAAATGAATCCGTTGTGTGATTTTGACTATGACTTGATGTGCAATCAGGACTGGCTGGACAATTACTATTGCAAGGCCGCTCCGGGAATGGAGACGCATGGCGTGACGGCACTGCCGAAGTTTAAAAATCCGGCCAATGCGGATTTCAATTTGTCCGCAGGCAGCCGCGGCATCGGGGAAGGGGAGGCGATACCGAATTTCACGTCCGGTACGGACGGCAAAGCAGATATTGGCGCATTTGAATCCGGCAAATCAAACATGCTGCCTTACCGTCCGATTCCGGTGACTTATGACAAAGGGCAGCTTAATCTGAAAGTCAACCTCAAAGATAATACTTCCACTTCGGACACTGTTTCTGTTACCGTTAATCCCGGCTCCAATTGGACTGGTAAATTCAAGATAGTAAAGAATCAGTCCTTTGACTGGATTACAGTGGAGCCGTCCGCCGGAGTATTCAAGGCTGGAGAGCCTGTGCGATTTACTGTGAGCACTATCCCGGCTAAAATTAAAAAGGCCGGTTTGCAGAAAGCACTGTTCCTGGCGCGGATGGAAGATGGTTTTTCAATTCCGGTGACCGTTTATGCCACTGCGGTCAGTAACACTCCGCATGCGAATGTAAAAGTGGCGGATGCCGCTGATTTCACTACAGGAAGCGATCCGGAATGTACATCCGGCAGGTATTATAATTTCGATAAAGCCAGCTGGGATGCTCCGGATAAAAAGGCTGTTGAATTTACGGTGGAAATTCCGTCAGCAGGCATATATTATGCATTTCTGCGGGTGAAATCCCCGGCGTCGCCAGGCGCGGAACATAATTCCTGTTATATTAGTGTAGATGGTGAAACGCCGCAGAAGATATTCTTTGAAAACGCGCCATGCTGGGTATTGGCTCCGGTGCGTTTTCCGAACAATAAAAAAGAGCCCGGCACGGCATTGAGTCTGACGCCTGGAAAGCATTCAATAAAAATATATCCACGCAAGACGATGCTGCTGGACACGATTATTTTATCTTCGGATCCGGTTTTGGAATAAGAATGACAGTAAATGATTCGCTGCCAGTCGCATTGTGTATCAGCGTTCTTAATCCGCCGTAATTGCCCCGCCCGATTGTTGTTATAACCAAATATCTTTATGTCTGGTGGAACTTTTTTATCTCTTCCGCAATCTTCCCGGATGAATATATATTTTCTATTAAAAAATGTTGAATTTTAACGAATGCCTGTTGACTTAGTCAGCGATATGTATTATAATCTGTAATATGTTGACTAAGTCAGCGGATAAGTAGTGTAATCCAGCATGGAAAAATGAAAACGGAGAGAAGTCTGTGGTTGAAGATAAGATTACAATGACAAGAAATTATATTCTTGATCTTCTGGAAAGCGGCAGCTTGAAAGGCGGCGACAAGCTTCCTGGAGCCCGCGTCATTGCCTCCTCCATTAAAGTCTCATTTCTCAAAATTCAACAGGCGCTGGACAATCTTGCCAGAGACGGGATTCTGGAAACGATCTCCAGAAAAGGCACTTTCGTTCAGCGGAACTGGGAGGAGCGGATTATACAGACTAATATCACGCTGTTCAATAGAGAGCTGCCATGGATCGAGGCGTTTGAACAATTGCTGGCGGAACGTATTCCGCAGTTAAGGATTTGCAGTAAATTTCCTCAAAGTGTTTTTGAACTGCGCACAACTCTGTATGTACAAAATAACCGCAATGATTACCTGGATCTGCAACCGGTTTTTGACCGCATATTCCCGGATAAATCACTGTTTTTCAGTCATCCCTTCAAGAATTTTTATGTTGACCGAAAACTGGCCGGGATTCCATTTATTTTTTCGCCGCGTGTAATGTTTTATAATCCTGAGCTGCTGAAAAAATATGGCTGCCAGGAGCCACGGCAAGGCTGGACCTGGGAAGAATTTATTCAAAGTGTCCGGAAGATGCGAATGAAGAATGTTCCAGGCCGGGAGATTTTTAACTGGAGTCCGGAAATTTACCAATGGATTAATATTGTTTTCCGCGCCGGCGGCTCTCTGATTTCATCTTCTTCGTCTGATCCAGTGAATATAGATCATCCGAAAACCCGCTATGGATTGCAGCTTTACACCGAATTGCTGCATGACTTAAACTTGTCATACGATGATATTCATTTTGATTTTTCAAAGCAATTCGCTTCAGGCAAACTGGCGTTTATGTTATCGGAGCGTGAGAGCCTTGCGGATTTTACGCATGCGGGTTTTGATTGCTGGAAGACTGTGCCGTTGCCATTAATTAAAGGTGGTGCGGACATGACCGCTCAGGCGACCGACTTGATTTGCGTCAGGAAGAGCTGTTCCGATCCGGCGCTGGTGGAAGATTTTGTCCGGTTCATGCTTTCTGAAGAAACTCAGGATTTTATCGGCAGTGAAAAATACGGGATTCCAATCCGTAAAACTTCCGCGCTTAAAAGTATTGATGCCCAATCGCCGCGGGACATGCTGTTTTTGTCCGAAACTAATAAAATCAGTGCGCAATATAATATCTGTTCGCCTGAAATGTCGTTAATGATAGAAGAAGGGATCAAGCATATCTGGCGTCATAATCTGGATCTGGTACAGGCGACCGGTGAGCTTGCGCAGGCGATCAGATTCTTTTTGCACATTAAGCAAGATTCAAATAATAAAATTTTGTCTAAAAACAAGGAGGTCCGGAAAAATGAAGAATTATGTCTGGTCTAATGTGTTTGAAATCGGTCAAAGCCTTTTTAAAAATAATCTAACAGAAGGAAATATAAAAATGAAAAAGCGAAATTTTACACTCATTGAACTCCTCGTCGTGATCGCCATTATCGCAATTTTGGCCGCAATGCTGCTGCCGGCATTGAATAAAGCCCGCGAAAAAGCCAAGGCGATTAAATGCACCAATAACCTTAAACAACTGGCGATGGCGAGTAACTTTTATGCTAATGCCAATAACGGTTTTCTGACTTTCGGATCTGACGGCTATTATTACCGTTTTGTTTTCGGTCCGATTGATGCACCGAATGCTCATCGTACCATGGTGCCTTATCTGGATGCTAAGAAAGTAAAGACGATAGTTACCGGGACCAGCGAAATTGTTGATGTTGCGCTTTGCCCGTCCGGCCGCCGTGACGGCACCGGGCTCTGGGGAGCTCGAGATACAGGGGCTCCGAATAACAGTTATGCATTTAATACTTATCTGGTCAGCGATCCTGGTGCCGCCAGTAAGCCGCAGCGCTGGCAGAAGTTTGACAATGTCAAGCGGGCATCGTCAAAAGTCCTGTTAATGGATTTCAATGAAATTTGTTATGACGGCACATATGCCAGTGGAAGTGCCAGTACCTATGCGCGGACTTATTATTACGCCAACATGGCTATGGACCGGCGTCATGCTAACGGGGCGAATATTGTATTTGCTGACTCGCACGCTGAATGGAAAAGTCATAATGACTTGATTACAAAAATAGGTACAGGCAGCCTTAGTGCGGAGAAATGTAATTATTCCTGGCATGATCTAATCTGGTAATAATGCAGCAATGACAGGCCGATGAGAGAAGACAATAATAGATGGTTTATATGAAGAAAATATTGATACTGTTTCTGACGATGATTACATCGGCTAGTTTCGCCGTGAGTGACTTAGCCGTTAAGAACGCTGATTTCAAAGCGTTCGACAAGGCAGGATCACAACCGCAAGACTGGCGGGATTACAATCCGAAGGACACTCAATTGACTCCGGTAGATGGGGGTGGTATCAAAATTTCCATCTTGCAAACGGCCAAATTTGACAGTTCGCTGGAGCAGGAAATCAAGGATTTACCTGCGAATCAAAAGTACCGTTTCAGCGCCACTGTCAGCAGCAGTCGCAGCGCAATGTCATACTTGATGGTGAAAATCTTTAAGGGCAGCCAGGAGATTAAGCGATTTTCTTCGCGCGACGCACTGCGGCTGCCTGGCGAGTTAAGTGTGGTTTTTGATACAGGAGAGGCTGACCGTCTGACTTTGCATTGCCGCACCCGGCTTGGTGATGCCGGCTTAATTGGACAATTTGCCACTTTCAGCGATTTAAAACTGACTAAAGTGGAGGCGGTACCGGTTCATAAAGCGGAGAGACTGGAACTGGTTCCCGGTTTTGAGAGTTGCAGCATTTACATTAATAACCTTCAGGCGGTGCGGCCCCAATCAGCCGGAGGCAATGTCTTTTACCGCCGTCATGGCGCGGATGTCTGGCAGAACGCCCTTGCTTTAGTCTGGGTGCCGGATGAACGGGCAGCCCGTTCCAGTTTGCTCAAGTTAAGCGAAAATACCGATTATGAACTGAAAATTGAATTGATTGATAACGGCAAAGCCGAAACGCTCCTGGGAAAATTCCGGACACTGTCAAGTATTGTGCCGGTTGCCGAAACTGTGGTAATCGGGCCGGATAATTTTGAAGGCGAGCTGGTGATCAATCGCTCAGGAAAGCCGGACGGTTATATCCGTTATATTGCGCAGCCCGGTTTTGTGCTGAAATCTCTGGAAAAATCCGAGCAGACAGTTTTGCTGGATCAGGCGGAATATATTATTTTAGAGGGATTGACTGTCAGGGGCGGACGCAGGCACGGAATCAATGTGGTGAATTCCAATCACATCCGGATTATTAATTGCGATATCGGTAATTATGGCGGAGTTGGCGTTCAGGATATTTATCAGGACGGCAAGTATTACCAGAATGGCCGGGCTTTGAATAATCATGCGGGAATAAATATTGACAGCAGCGGTCAGGTGGTGGTGGAGCGTTCGTATATTCATGATGCGCGCGGCCGGGCAAATTCCTGGTTTTATTCACACCCGGCCGGCCCCAACGCGATGTTCGTTCACTCCACAGGCGGTACTGTGGTTCGCTACAATGATTTTGTCGGCAGTGATGAGCATCGCTGGAATGATGTTATCGAAGGTTACGACAACGGCAGTCAAACCGGCGGTTTTTACCGGGATGCCGAAGTCTACGGCAATTATCTGGCGTTCGGCAACGATGATGGAATAGAATTCGACGGCGGGCAGATGAACTGCCGGTTTTATTACAACCGGGTGGAAGGCACGCTTTGCGGCATAAGTACTGCGCCTTGTCTTCTTGGCCCGTCGTATATATTCCAGAATCTTATATGCAAATTGGGTGATGAGTTCGGCGCAAATAATACTTTGGTCAAAAATAACTATAGCGCATATGGCAAAGGACGACTCTATTTTTATAATAACACCATGACTGGCGCCGGGAATGCTTATGCCGGCTACAGCAACGATGTCCCCCCGGAGTACGCTAATGATTTGAAGGCGGTCAGCCGGAATAATTTATACTATCCTGAAAAGAGCCTGCTGCCCGGTAAAATATTTGCGATTCCGCATGATTTTAATTACGACTTATTCTGGATTGATGCATGGGGCAAATCACCCAAAATTACTGAATTTAAGCAGAGTAATCAGGAGGTAAACGCGATTTTTGCCAAGCCGGAATTTGTCAATCCGCTTGCAGTGGATTATCGCTTGAAGCAGAACAGTCCGGGCTGGCGTGCCGGGGTTTATGTGCCTGATGTGATGCCGGTTGACCATCCTGATATTGGCGCATTTCAAACTGACGGTCCGCAGATTCTGCCGTATCGGCCGCTTAAGTTCAGTCCATCGGTCAATCAACTGGAATTTGTGTGGCAGGATTCTCTGCCTGCGGAGCAGACGATGATGGTAAAGGCCGGTTCAACCGCCGAGTCCGGCAGTTTTAAAATTGTTCAAAACGAGTCAACCAATTTCTTCAATGTGACTCCTGATTCGTTTACCATCAGACAGGGAGAGTCAGTAACACTAAAGGTGCAGCTGGTTGATATTAATATGCCGGTAGCGCGGCTGTACTCGGGAGCATTTTTGATCCGCCGCGCGGACGGGCTTTCACGTCCGGTTTCTGTTTATGCTGACTTGCGCAATGACACTCGGCGTTTGGAACGGGACCGCCAGTCCGCGATATTGGGTAAAGTAACAACGCCGGATACAGCAGGTACCATACAGATAGATTTTGAAGTGCCGCAGGCGGGGGACTATTATTTGTTTGTCCGCTCAAGCGCTCCGCCCTATGGGGTAAATCTCAGTCTCGACGGCGGGATTGCTGATATGGCTAATTTCTACGGTACAGTCAATCAGGCATCCCATTGGTATGCACTGGTAATCAAAGCTTACTCAAATCTTCCCAACCGTCCATTTAAACTCAGTGCCGGCAAGCATCATTTCGTGCTGAACAAACGCAAAGATTTCAGTTTCAATATTGAAGCGGCAGGCCTGGCTAAAGAACCGGCAACTTTTTTAATGTCACCATTCAAATAATTATTAACCGGCAAGCAGAGGAGAAGGTATTTCCAAAATATAATCAGATTGGAAGTACTGGGCAAAGAAGACGTATCGCGGGTCTAAACGGTCAACGTGAAATTAGTTTTCAATTTAGTAATCTAACAGAAGGAGACAGAAAAATGAAAAAGCAAAATTTTACACTCATTGAACTCCTCGTGGTGATCGCCATCATAGCAATTTTGGCCGCAATGCTGCTGCCGGCGCTGGCAAAATCGCGGGAAAAGGCGAAACAGATTTCCTGCACCAATAATCTCAGGCAATGGTTTTTTGGCGCACAGAACTATTATGAGACATTTAATGATTTTTCGCTGATGTATGGAAATATGGCCGGATACGATTCCGGTGACAAGGGCCCGTATGGTTGGAGTGAGTATGGCTCGTGGCTGGTCGGTTCAATTGCCAAGGCCGGAAAAAGTAATACTGGCGCGGCGAATAATTGGAACAACTTTCGCGGATTCAACGCCTGTCAATCGGTTAATGACGATGCTAAAATACAGAGCAAATGGTATCCGAATACGCTATTGAAACCTCGCAGCTACAATATCAGTTACGGTATCAGCTGGAATTCTAATACACAAGTCATGTGCCGGAAAATCCTGACGATTCGCAATATGTCGCGAGTGGTCTATTTAGTTGACGGCGTCAATGAATGTGGTTTTTCTCCCGGTGATCCTACCCATGTCAACCCGGCGACAAATATTAACGATCTATCTGTGAATAACGATACTGCCGGAGTAAGATGCCGGCTTAGTTACCGCCATCTCGGGCAGGTCAATTATGTCATGCTTGACGGACACACTGGTGCCACCAAAAAAATGCCGGTGACTGCCGGGGTGGGAGCAAATCAGCTTGCAGTTGATTTGTAATCTGTCCTGTGCAATCATATCGTAAGTTGAATATGCAAGTCATGAAATAAGGAATTAATATGACAACGTCTTATCGGATCAATGTATTTGCAACTGTCATTCTACTGCCGGTGTTTATGGCAGTGGTGGCACCGGATGGAATAAGTGCTGATATTGCCGGAACTCCAGTCGTGCAGAAAGTGAAAACTCCAGCTCCGCCGGTTAAAGGCTTTGCCGCCGAACGCATCGTGGAAAAACTTGGTCGCGGACTGATCGCAGTTCCGGTCGAAAACGGTAAAGTTTATCTTTCCTGGCGTTTGCTTTCTTCCGATGACCCGAAGGCCGGCTTTGACATCTTCAGCGTGGCGGGCGGCAGCGAACGCCGGTTGAATTCGTCTCCGGTTGTTCAAACCACTGATTACACGGTTGATTCCCCGGTAAAAGGAGCGAAATATGCGGTTCGTCCATCTGCCGGATTTAATGGTGCCGCCGGGCTGGCGGCAGTGCGTCCGGTTGTGGATGACGGCAGTTGCACATATGTCAGCTACAAGCTAAGCAATCCGAAAGCTAAAGTCGACAAGATCGGCATCGGTGATCTTGATGGTGACGGCGAATATGACTTTGTCGCCCGTTACAGCAATGCCGGAGCCAATGTCGATCCATGGTACGCATACTGGAAACCTTCGACTTCAACTTTTGTACTTGAAGCGGTGAAAAGCGACGGCACTATTCTCTGGTCAAAAGATCTGGGCTGGAATATCGAATGCGGCATATGGTACGGTCCGTATATAGTTTATGACGTTAACGGCGACGGCAAGGCGGAGGTCATTGTAAAGGCGTTTGATCCAAATGCCGGAGATTTGCGCGAAAAAGACGGTAAGGATAAAGGTAAGGTGATGAGCGGCGAGGAGTACCTGATGGTGCTTGACGGGATGACCGGCATAGAAATAGCCCGCGCCCCGTGGCCGTTGCGCAAGAATTTTGAAGATATGGATATGGCCTATAATTATTATTCCCGCAACCAGCTTGCAATTGCCTATCTGGACGGCAAGACCCCGTGCATCATTGCGCTGCGCGGCACTTACAGTCTGATGATGGCGGAGGCGTGGCAGCTTAATCATGGGAAACTCGAACCGCTGTGGAAATACGACAGCCGGAATTATGGTAAGCAATACAAAGGACAGGGTGCGCATACGACCCGGACAATTGATCTTGACGGTGACGGCAGGGACGAAATCATTCTCGGCGGCGCGGTTCTCGACGACAACGGGCAGCCCCTGTGGAGTACAGGGCGCGGGCATCCGGATTATATTTATGTGACCAATATCACCAACCGTAATCCCGGACTGGAGGTAGTTACAATTTATGAAACGCACTGCAAAAACGGTGGTGGCGTGACCTGCGCCGATGCCAAAACTGGCAAGGTGGTATGGCAATTCGATCAGCCGACCGGTCATCTGCATTTAGGTTATGCCGGTGACATCGATCCGCTTTATCGCGGCTGGGAGATTGGCGCCACGGAAATCAAAGAAGACGAAAAGAAAGCCGCTGTAAATGATCGCCGCTGGCACTTTTCTCCGGATGGCGAACTGCTGCTTGCTGGAGATAAGGTTCCGTTTAATAGAAAATCATTTATTTACTGGGATGCTGATTTACAGCGTGAAATCTGCAATCCGGTGATTTTGGATTTCGGCGGCGGCCCCGCCGGCGGAGGATATAATGGTACGTTTCTGATGCAGGCGGATATTCTCGGCGACTGGCGGGAGGAGGCTTTAACGACGCTTCCCGGCGAGTTCCGGGTCTACTCGACCATTATTCCGGCGATGGACCGGCGCGTGTGTCTGATGCAGGATCCCGGTTACCGGCAGACCGTTGCGGCTAATTCGATGGGTTATATCTATGAGCCGGCATTGAGCTATCTCCCGACCGATGTCTCCCCGAATCTCAATCTGACCTGCAAGGACAATAATGGTGTATTATCGCTTCAGGTGGTGACCAGTTCTCCGCTTAATCGTCCACTTAAGGGTAAACTCAAGCTTGCAGCGCCCGATGGCGTGAGTTTATCGCCGTCGGAATGGATGGTCGATCTGAAACCGGGAACCATGGCGGTTACTAATGTCAAGCTGGAAAAAAGATCTTCGACCGCAGCTCCGGTACTGGCCGAATTACGGCTTGATGACGGCACGATTTTGCACGGTCAGGTTCCGACCGGGAGAAAACCTGTTCCGCCGTTGAAGATCGCAGGAATCATTACCGAAGCAGAGGATTTTACCGGGCAGAAAAACGGCAAGGTTGAAATCCGTACCGACAAGATCGGCATGCAGAATAAATGTTTTTCCCACTGGGATAAAGCGGGTCACGAAATATCCTGGAGTCTGAAAGTGCCGGAGGACGGGAAATATTTACTGGCCGTACGTTACTGCTCAACCGGAGACGCGTTACGCAAGGTTACGGTGGACGGCAAAATTATCGGAACCTTTGAGCTTCCGTCGTCCGGCGGTTTTGGTGAAAGTGCCGCGGATTGGCGGAGTTTTACGCTTAAACGTGACAAGGCCGATATTGTATTCAATCTTAAAAAGGGAAATGTTGAATTGAAGATGGAGAATATCGGTGATACGTCGCTGAATCTTGATCTTATTCAATTGATTCCGGTCCGCTGAAATTTTAATAACCATTCACGGTTCAGATAATCACGGGGTATGATATGGCACTCGCCGAGCCGCTGCCGCTGCATAAGGTTTATCATTGTGGAACGCTTACCTATACCAGAATCGGGCTGGCGTCGTTATTCATCTGGCTGCTGTGGGGCGATTTTTGCTACACTTTGATGGAAACGGTGGTACCGAGCATCATTCCTTTGACGCTTAAGAATCTGGATTGCAAGAACTGGATCATGGGGATAATTATTACCGCGATTCCGAATTTCATGAGCATGACCGTTTCGCCTTATATCGGGGTAAAAAGTGACCGCTGCCGGACGCGCTGGGGACGGCGTATTCCGTTTATTGCGGCGAGTATGCCGTTTCTGACGGTCAGTCTGCTGCTGCTGGGATGGAGCAGGGAGATTGCCGCCTGGCTGCATGTCACGATTCCGATTCTGAATGGTATGGCACCGTCAATGCTGGCGATTGTGATGATTGCGGTTTTTATGGTGCTGTTTCAGTTTTTTAACCAGTTCCTGAATGCCGGATTCTGGTCATTGTTCAATGATGTGGTTCCGCCGACCCATTTAGCGCGTTTTGCCGGCGCGTTCAAAATGGTCGGGACGGCCACCGGGGCATTTTTCAGCTTTTTCCTGTTCGAATATGCCAATACCCACTCGCATGAGATTTTTGCGGGATCGGCAATCTTGTATGTCGCAGGCTTCGCTGCCATGCTGTCGATGGTTCGGGAAGGTTCGTATCCAACGCTCGACGAGCATCAGCTGAAAAAAAACAGCAGGTGGCAGGCCACCAAAGATTTTTTTAAAGAATCGTTTCATGAACGTTTGTACCAGTTGATTTTTATCAGTGGCGGAGTTCTTGCTTTTGCCGGTGTGGCATGGGGATTTCAGGTGTTCTTCCTGCTGGAAATGAAGATGACCTTGAGCGAGATCGGCAAATATAATGCGATTATTGCGGTTGCCGCTTTCGTCGCCACCTATTTCGCCGCGGTTTTCGTTGACCGCTGGCATCCGTTGCGCGTTTATACTTATGTGGTGATCTTTTCGCTGACCGGACCGATGATGAACTGGGTCTGGCTTTTTATCGATATCCCAGGACGTGTTTTTTTCTGGCTTTCGCTGGCTGCACAGCTCCTGTATGCCTTTATGAACGCCCTGGCGGGTGCCTGTCTGATGCCGCTGCAGATGCGGCTTTTTCCGAATTCCCGTTACGGTCAGTTTGGCGCGGCGCAAGGCATGATCCGTTCTTTTTGCACTATCGTAGCCGGGATGGCGGTCGGTGGTTTTTTCGATTTGATCCACTATATATTTTCCATCAGTCGCTGTACTGGTCTTGCCGCCGGAAACGGATACTGCTACCGGTTTTATTTTGTCTGGTCGTCGCTGGCCTGTCTGACTAACTTTGTGTTGATCGCCTGGGCTTACCGCCGCTGGAATCAGCTTGGCGGAGATGCGCATTTTCATCCGCCGGCGACCTGGAACAGCAGCGGCTATGAAAATGTGGCTATCGTCGCGACTACCGGGTATCAGAGCAAATGGTTGAAAATTTCACTGTGGCTGATGGATGGCGTGATGTTCGGCTCGCTGGCGCTGGCGCTTATAATGCTTCTGCCACTGACCATGCATGGTATGTCGGCTGCAATCCGCTGGTTCTGGATGGCGGTCATTCCGCTTTCCGTGATTATTGCGGTACTGTGGTTTGTTATGGCGCATGGCATCCGGCGTGATATTCTGCGGGCTAAAGCGGGCGAACTGCCAATCAACGGAATTCCTCATCACGGGATGATGATGGTCTTCGGTTCCAAGTTCTTTCTGACAATCGGACTGGTTATTGCGCAGCTCTATGTGGCGGTCGGAATGGGAAATGATTTATATACGGTCATCTTTGCGTTAAGTAATATCGTCACCAATTTCCTTCTGCTTTTCTGCATGTATTTTATTCTTAAAATGGAAAAAGGCTACGCAACAAAGATAGATGATGCGTCACTGGTCTCGGCGGATATTTAAACGTTAATTCAGCAGAAGAAATGGAGCTCTTAATACTGCGCTGAGTTGCAGTTTGCGGTGCTGGTTTTTAACATAATTTCTGCTATATTAGCGACGCCGGATGTTGTTGACACGCCGGCAGGTTTATCTCTTAAACAGGAATGATAATGAATGATTGTAATATAGCCGGTTCCATTGCACATCAGCGCTCGGAATTCGCGGTGATCGATCCGCTCTATTGTACCGTGCGGATGATGCCGCCTCCGGACATCCGGAATGATGCTGCGCCATGGCTTTACGGCGATGGCGAGCTGGAGTGCCGGCGTCTGCAGCAGCTGCGCCGCCGCACCATTGAAGCAAAGCTGAAAGTAGGCTATCCTGGGGAATTTCACCAGCCTGCGGAACATGTCTGGTTCCGCCATCCAGTCGTCAGCGCCGAAAATATTTTGCTGCGGGCAGGCGGGGCGGTAACCATCAGGCTTGAAGACCTGGAAATATATTGTGCAGAAAATCAGAAACAACCTCATAAAATCACTTTGCCCGCAGACTTGTCCGGACTGGTCTATCTGCATATTGAATTATTAACCGGAGACGATCTGCCGTCGATGCTGATTGAAGACGGTCCGTATTCTACTGACGGTAAAGGCTGGGAATGGTCGAATGACGGTATAATCTGGGAATCGCCAGTGGCTTTCCCGCAGACCGGTTCCGGCTTGCCGCCGCATCACTCGGAACCGGCGGAAACGGTGCTGCCGCCAGTCGGACAGGAAGGCGGACTATTTGATTTCGGACGGGAGTTATTTGGTACGGTAACAGTGCGTTGTATTGATAAGCCGGAGATTGCGGCCGGAGAGTCGCCAGCTGAAGCCGGGAATACGGCTGCTGACGATTGTGAACAGCCTGTGACGGTCATTGCCTGCGGTGATGGCGAGTGGCGCAGCGAGCATCCGCTGGCATTCCGGTATTTGCGGATTGGAGGCGGGGCTAAAGCTGAAGACATCGCCTGCCGGGCTCAGTTCTATCCGGTGCGTTACCGCGGCGCGTTCGCCTGTTCCGACAAGCAACAGACCAGGATTTGGATGAACAGTGCTTACACTCTGCGGCTGTGCATGCAGGATTTTATTCTTGACGGTATTAAACGGGATCGTCTGCCGTGGGTCGGTGATCTGACCATGAGCATGATGGTTGATGCCTATGCTTTCGGTGATGCTGAAATCGTCCGCCGTTCACTCACTGCCCTGGGACGTGCCGGGATTGAGCATAAACATCTCAACGGAATTATTGATTACTCGTTGTGGTGGATTATCGCTCATGATTATTTTCAGCGTTATTTTGGCGATATGGAATATTTGCGCCGCGAATGGCCGCGGATTAAAGCGATGCTTGCCTGCCTGGAGTCCCACTGCGACGCCGTAGGAATGCTGGTTAAATCCGCGGACGACTGGCTGTTCATTGACTGGGTGGAAGGTGATAAGCTTACCCCACTCCAGATGCTTTGGCGCTGGGCGCAGGATTCCGCCGCCAGACTGGCGGAACGCCTGGGCGAGAGTGAGTGTGTTTCACACTGGCGCAATCGAGCTGAACATCTGGGGATAGCCCTGCAGGAGCAGGCCTGGGATGCGGAGCACAATTATTGGCGTGGCATTCCCGGGAATGCTTTATCTGCGCCGTCCCGGCACGCCCATTTCATAAGTGTGGTTTCCGGTCTGGCGCTGCCCGGGCAGATGACGGCGATCCGGAATGTCCTGCTGGGTAATATCGCCAGTCCGGTCGGAACTCCTTATATGGCCGGTTTTGAGAATATAGCATTGGCTAAGCTGGGCGCGGTGGATGAGATAACGGAGCGGGTTAACAGTTACTGGGGCGGAATGCTTGAACGCGGCGCCACAACATTCTGGGAAGCGTATGACCCCGGACAGCAGGGCGATGCCGCTTACAGCTTTTACGGCCGGCCTTTCGGGAAGAGCCTCTGCCATGCCTGGAGCGCGGGTCCGGCGGCATTCCTGCCCATGGGCATTCTTGGCCTGGAACCGCTGGCAGACGGCTGGAGGCGGTTTGCAGTAGCGCCGGATTTGGGTACTTTGACCTGGGCGGCGGCGACCGTGCCGACCCCGCAAGGCGAAATTGAAGTGCTGGTTGAAGACGGCATCATGTCTTTGCGGATTCCGTCCGGCACGGTGGCTGAATGGCGCGGCCGCGATTTTACAGGGGAAGTCAGGATTTCATATTTGACAGATATAATAAATTTAACTGGAGATAAATGATGCCGCTTAAAGTTGTTATTATCGGAGCGCTTGGTCATATCGGCTATGCGTATGAAACGCTTATTGCAGGCCGGGAGGCTGTGCCGTGCGGAATCGCTTCAGGAACAGACGGCGATTTGCCTGAAGCATCGTTGGCGGGTATTATTACTAAACTCAAATGTCCGTTTTTTGAATCATGGGAAAAGATGCTTGACGAGGTCAAACCGGATATTGCCGTGATCGGAACCAGATATGACCGCAACGGGACAATCTCGCTGGAATGTCTGCGCCGCGGTATTCATTGCTTTACAGAAAAAACTATTGCTCACGATTTTGCCACTCTGGATGAACTGCAAAAGACGGCCGAACAGAATCATGTCAAAATCTTCGGCATGCACGGCATGCGCTATGAACCGCATTTCTATGCGGTACATCAAGCAGTTATAAGCGGAATCATCGGCAGGCCGCGCCTGTTTTTCGGACAGAAATCCTACTGCTTCGGCAACTCCCGTCCGGAATTTTACAAGCAACGGCAGCAGTACGGCGGCACTATTCTCTGGGTGGCGGTTCACGCTATTGATCTGAGTTTCTGGAACGTCGGCAACTGGGAAAAAGTCTCTGCGGTTCAAAGCACTACCGCCAATCATGGTTACGGCGACTGTGAATCGCACAGTTCAATCATGATTGATTTCGGCGCCGGCACTATCGGCAATATCAATGCTGATTTCCTGCTGCCTGGAAAATTCGGGTCGCACGGCGATGATCAGATCCGGATATCCGGAGAGAATGGAGTTATCTGGGTGCGGGATGGCAAAGCCTATGCCGCCACTCATACCACTCCGGCCGCAGAATTGCAGGCGGAAGACCCGGGAGACATTTTCACTGATATCTGCCGCGAGATTAAAGGTGCCGGTAAATGCATGATCTCCATGGAAGATACCTTCCAGGTTTCCCGCCTGGCGCTCACTGCCAGAATGGCTGCAGACTCCGGAAAAACTATTGTTATTTGAGTCTGTAAACAGCCATTGAGAGATGAATCAGTCGGCAAAAGCTGCGTGAATGCATTCAACGCATTGCTTCAGCGCCGGAACCGGATTATTTGCATCGCCTTCGTATTCCAGTGTGACATAGCCGTCGAAGTCGATTGACTTAAGGAATCCGGCCAGTTCTTTCAATTTCAGATTTCCGGTACCTACCACCACGTCCTCCGGATTGCCGGCGCGGTCGAAGATGAAATCCTTGATATGCAGGCCGTAAAGCCGTTTCTGGTATTTGCGGGCGATCTCAACCGGATCAAAGCCGCTGTCCAGCATCCAGGCGGTATCCAGGCATAATCCGACACGGTCGCTGCTCTTCGCCAGTAATGCCTCGATGGCCCATGGCGCTCCAAGCTGATGATGTCTGCCGTGGTTATGCAGCGCCAGTTTCTTGCCGTATTCAGCCGCCATTTTTTCGGCGACGGCCAGACCGGCATCATCCTTGAAGTCCGCGGACAGTGTCTTGAATCCTGCCAGTCTTGCGATTTCAAACGCGGGGCGGGCCTGTGCTTCATCGGCACCGAAACCATGTACGCCGAATGCGGAAACGGTGATTCCTGCACTCTTGAAAGCATCCAGCGTCGGTGCCGGATTATTAACATCAATATGCACGCCGCAGAGTTCAATATGATTTACGCCGCATTCACGCAGCGCGGCAATCAACTGGGGAGTTTGCTTGAACTCGCGGAAACACCAGCTTTGAATCGCCAGACGTGAAACTATTTCTTTACCTGTAGACATGATTGCGTTCCTTATATTAAATTTTTGTCCAGTCGAAAATTACGGTGGTATATTCTTCCTTGCGGTACATCAGTCCCTGATAAACATTCTGGCATTCCGCCGGGTTTACCAGATGGGTTAATAACGGTTTAATTTTCAGCTTTCCAGATAGAATCAGATCTTTTAAAATATTACAATTTCTGGTAAGGCTGTGCTTGCTGCCGCGTTCCGGACGGGTCGGGAAACGCCACTCTAAAGCGCCTTTAACCGTTACGCAGCCATGATCCCACAAATGGGAGTAGTTCAGGAATTTCGTCAGGTTGCATTGATATTCCCCGCGCGGTGAGCCAAGCAATACCAGTTCACTGCGGGGGCCGCCAAGTCGCGGAGCCTCTGCCGCCACCGCCGGTACTCCGGTAGCTTCGACGATAATATTGGCTTTAACTCCGCCGGTCAGCGCCAGCAGTTGTTCCAGCACGTCGCCTTTCGCCGGATTGATGGTTTCGGTGATTCCGCAAGCGCGGGCCTGTTCAAGCCGGTGTTCCGCAAGATCAATGCCGATAACTCTGGCTCCGGCCAGTTGACAGAGTTGCGCGGCCAGATTGCCGATCGCACCCATGCCGTAAACAACGACGATGTCGCCAAGCTCCGGAGGAGAAACCCGGAGCGCGGTGATTGCCACCGCGGCCAGCCGGATAAACAGCAGTTCAGGGAGATTCTCGGATGCAGGCAGTTTGACTGTGACATTGTAGTCGGAATTTAAATCCACCGATGAAAATTCGCGGTGCGGTGTGTACGCCAGAACAGTCTCGCCGACTTCATAGCCGGTTACGCCGTCTCCCAGCGCGGTTATTTTTCCGACTGCCGCGTATCCGAGATTAAACGGCAGCGGCGCCCAGCTTTCCAGCCCCTGGTAAATTGCGAGCTCGGTTCCCGGACTGACCAGTGAATAGAGCGTTTTGATTTGAAGATGATTCGCCGGCGGCGGCTGCTGCTGACTGTCCAGCAATGCGGCTTGCAGCGGTTTGGTGATGACTATGGCTTTACTGTTCATTGGGTTCTCCTTGTAATAATCATGGTTTAAAATATATTATAACTTTAAGCCGTAAAATATCTTTAGCTGAAATTATCAAAATTTGTCTGAAATTATGATTTTAAATGAATTATCACCGTATGTGCGGGATTTAAAAATACATGCGTCGCACGGGCTCACTCCGGCATATATTGATCCGGAACACGTCTTCACTTACCTTAAATCAGGGCATGGTTTTTTTATTATGGCTGATATGCAATATGCCGTTCAGCCTGGCGACCTGATAATTATACCGCCATACCTTTTGCACATTATTAACTGTTGTAAAAATGAACCGCTGATGCAGTATGTCATTCATTTCGACTTGCAGTTTGATCCGGACCGGCAGGGCAGTCTGCCGCTTGACGAAGGGATGAATTATGCCCGTTATTGTGAGTTGCACGGCAATTTTTTTGCTGACTTTCCAGCAGTGGTCAGTGTGCCGGTACCTGAACGCCGGCGTGTGGAGGAAATTATCCGGCGGATGAACGACGAGTCAAAGTTTCAGGCGCCTTACCGGGAACTGACGCTGAAGAGCGGGATGCTGGAGCTGCTGAATATTTTCTTCCGGTGCAGCGAATTGAACCTAACCGCTCCGCGGCGGGCAGGCTGCAAGACCTGGCCGAATCTGGAACGGGCGCTGCAATATATTCAGTCGCACTATCACGAACCGCTGGACCTGGCGGAGGTGAGCCGTGAGGCGGGACTGTCGCTGAACTATCTCTGCCGGGTGTTCAAGGATTATACGCGCACTTCAATTCACCAGTATATCAATACTGTGCGCCTGGTCGAAGCAAAACGCCGCATCGCGGCTGATGAGTCCGGTTTTAAAGAGATTGCGGCTGAATGCGGTTTTTCGAGTGTACACCTGTTCAGCCGGATTTTCAAGGCTATTTCCGGACAGACTCCATCGGAATACCGGGATAAGATCCGTTCTACGGAGCTTAAATCAAAGCCTGTCCCGACTAATAAATTAAAGCATTAGAATCTATGGTTTAAACGTTCTTAAAATTGATGTTATAGACCGTTTGTTTATCAAGTAGTTGCATCAATCAACGGCCTCCATATTTTGATCCAGTTCTATTGTTTCCTGAATTTCAGTTTCCCATTCTGACTCCTGAATTCTGACTCCTGACTCCCTGTCTTCCTGGTTTAAATATTGCGCAGGAAAGCTGCGGCGCGGGCGATGGCTTTATCGGCGCTTATCTCATCTCCTTCATACTCAATATTGATATAGCCGTTGTAGCCGGCCTGCTTCATTGCTTTCCAGCAGCCGACTGTGTTGACGTCGCCTTCGCCGATCAGGGCAGGGCGGTAATAGCTGCCGTCAAGCATCTGGCGATAGCCTTCAGCCGGTTCCGTCTGAATATACCAGTCCTTGAAATGCGCATGCACCACATATTCGCGGCATTTCTTGAACGATTCAACCGCATCTTCGCCGCTGGCGGCATTGCCGTTATCGAATGTCAGACGCAGTTGCGGTATCTCCTTTTTCGCCTCGAAGAAATCTGCGGCTGTGACGAAGGCGCTGTGCTTGCCGGGAAAGTTCTCCACGGTCAGCACGATTCCGGCGTCATCGGCCAGTGGCGCGACTTCAATGAGTGCTTTGATCCATTGCGCCCGGAACTCGTTCCGGGGAATCTTGTCATTGCTCATGGTCGGGATCATAACGACCGGCGCGCCAAGCGTGACCGCGTCCGCAATGCTCTTTTTGGCTTCGTCAAGCCATTCACGCGTTCCTGATAACATCTTGGAAAGTATGAATGTGTGACAGACGACCGGCAGGCCGGCGTCATCGCTCATTTTCTTCAAGTCCGCGGCATCGCGCCCGTGGGTGGTGACCCAGTCGATACCGTTAAGTTTGCAGTCAACTGCGGTCTTGATAAAATCCTCTACGCCGAATTTCTGGCGTCCCATGGTATATGTCATCATCGAAAGTTTCATTTTTGCCTCAGATTATTTTAATTTATACTCTGCACGGCTGAAAATTCAACTATAGATTGCGAAGATTTTGAGAATTGGTTCGTATTCTGAG
>CAIMFA010000629.1 GCA_903840185.1 uncultured Lentisphaeria bacterium
GAACCAATTCTCAAAATCTTCGCAATCTATAGTTTAATTTTCAGCAGTGCAGAGTATAAGTATGAATTATTGCCGATTTCTTTTTTTTAAATACGTCAAATCAGTTTAAAAGCTTTTTCCGCAATCCGGAAAATGTCAAAAATTCACATTTGCCCGCCAGCCCGGTAATTCTCCGGCGGAAGGCATCCAGCAAGTCCGTGTTCAAAGCCCCTTTTTCAAAAAACTCCCAGTGATGGGTTACGATGACAGTTATCCGGTTGGCGGCGATGTACTCATCAAGCTTTTTACTCATCTCATTGATATTCATAAACTTGGAGAACATGCAGCCCGGATGCTCGGTAATTAGAAAATTCCCGTCGCGGATATAATTCCGGTGCATTAACTTCATCTGCAAGTATCTGCAATAGAAGGTAAAAGGAATCCGGCTGGAATCCACCCAGCCCAGCGACAGCGTTTTAAATCTGTTCCGGATCTGCGCGAAAGCCGTCCTGCTGTATTTATCCTGCGGGGCCACAAAGGTTTCCGGAATCTCCCCGAAGGCTTCTTCAAAAAGATTTATCCCTTCAGTAAGCTTGGTTTCGATTACTTTCCTGTCCTCTGACTCGAACTCGTACTTCCCGCCCTTCCCTGCGTGTTCAAAGCCGTGCAGCAGAAACTCTTTCCGGTTGATGGCATTAAGAAAGCGCAGCAGATCATGATTCCCGGTAATCGGAAACTGCCTGTCTTCGCCGGCTATATTCCGCGGCAGAAACGGTTCCGGACTGCCAGCACCAAAATGGCAGGATTCGGTTTTAGCCGCGCTGTTCACTGCCGGAATGACTGAAAAGTTGATCGGAATATCATTTTCAAAAATAAAACCGTAAACTTGTTCAAGCATCGCCGGCCTGGTAAAGAAATTGACGTCATCATCTCTGATCAGGATATATTTCATATTTCCTTTCCCTCATATATTGCGGCAAGTTTTTCCGTTATTTTAGACCATGAATAGTTTTGCACTTCCACTGCCCCGTTGTGCGCCAGCTTAGCGGCTAAATCCTTATCATCCAGCAGCATCGCGATTTTATGCTGCAAATCCTGAGCAGAATCCACATCAAAAAACAGCCCGTTCTCTTTATCCCTGATAAAAGAAACCAGCCCGCCGACTTTCCCGCAAATCACCGGTTTCCGGGCCGCCCATGCTTCCAAAGCCACAATACCGAACGTTTCATATTTGCTGGGAAATACAAAAACTGAAGCCGCCGCATAAGCGTCAATAAGCATATTATCTTCAAATTTTAAATTAGGCAGCAGAATCACGGAAGCCGCAATGTTCAAAGCCGCAATCTGATTTGTCAGCTTTTCATAAAAGGCCTTATCATATGCCACTCCGATCAGGACGAGAACCGTCTGCGGATGGCTTTTAACTGTTTCGGCAAACGCCTCAAGCAGCACAAAGTGATTCTTCTGTGGGTAGAATCCTCCGACATAAAGCAGTATATCCTTGCCGCCAAGAACGAACTTGTCCTTGAATCTGGACGCATCGCCAGATGCAAACCGTTTAATATCAACACCGTTCGGCACATACACCACTTTAGTCTGCGGATACCTCTTTGCCATCAGCTCCCGTTCACTCTCGCACACGCAGATTATCGCGGCCGCATCCCGATTTACTCTGTCGCACCGCAGCGCGACTTCAAAGATTTTGCCCCAGTTGAAACTGCCTTTCAGCGGAGCGACGATTTCTTTCAGCTGCTGCGCAGGCAGATCCAGTGCGCCGCCATGGATGCTTAATACATAAGGAATCTTACGGAGCCTGCAAACCAGCCGGACAAAGCCGCCCAGGAAACCGCCGGTGTGAAGATGGATGACCTTGATATTGCGCGTGAACAGGACCGCCAGCAGAAAGCCCGGGGAAAACACGTTGCCGCCGCGCATATCCAGACGAATTTTGTTCTCCCGGCTAAGTCCCAGACGTGGATAAAAGTAGGAAAAACGTCTTACCGGAACCCCAAGGATGTTTTCGCGTGTGATGCCGGAAAGCACTTTGGAAGTGAATATCTCCACATCATAGCCCAGCTTAGACAATTCATGCGAAGTCTCGATAATCACCGTTTCAGTGCCGCCCCACTCCTGCTGCACAAACCGGCGGGGAACCTGTATGATCTTATTTTTAGCCATAAAACATCTTTCTATAACGATAACCGTTCTTACAGGAATTATCTTATGTTCAACACTATATATTTAAAGCAGTGAAAATCAATGCTCACCCTTCAGCAATTAAAAGATATTGTCCAGTAAATACACCGGCGTTACACATTTTGGACACCAGTCTTCCTCATTTTGGACATTCAGCCAGCACAGCGTTTTTCAGAATCTGAGAATACTGTGAGGACTGGGAAGACTGGGAAAGCTGCCCCATGACGCATACATTTTGGACACCAGTCTCCCTCATTTTGGACACCCATCCAGCACAGCTTTTTTCAGAATTTGGGAAGACTGGGAAGTCTGGGATAATGCCGCATGACAGTCATTTTGGGCAGTGCTTATACTTCCCGCATTCGCGGGAGA
>CAIMFA010000630.1 GCA_903840185.1 uncultured Lentisphaeria bacterium
ATTAGGATTTGAAAAAGATCTAGTATCCAACATGTGATGGTTATATCCTGACATGAAATTTCTGGTGCTTCCGCCTAATTTCACATATCAGGAGCTGAGTGGTTACTGCAATAAATCGGATTATATCTTTATTAACGGTAACCCTGAAATTTATTTAAATTTTGTAAAGAACCACTATGATACTTTCCATGTCTCTTATCCAGGCAGCAATACTATTTCATATCATGGTCCGAGCACTATAAACTTAAATTTTATTTGGCAGCTTTTTATCAAACGCCAGGTTTATGTTTTCGGCTTGCCGGATGATTTGCATTTTAACTCTTTGCAAGAAATTGCAGACCGGACGGGAGTATCTCTGAAGAAAGACACGAAGGACAGCGTTTCTCTGGATATTAAATTTGAACATCAGGGCTATCTCGGTGGCGTTATTTTCGCCCAGCTGTTTTCATATTTACCCAGCACTTTCATCAATACAGCAACTTCAGCCGGAACTCCTTCGCTTAGTAAGATGAAAATCTTTTTGAAAGCCGCCGGTCATAGTCTTGGTAAAATTCTGCACAAGACAGATTTAACTCTGGATGATTTGCAGACAGTACTCAACGGGGCATCAAAGTTTTCCCGGCAGACTATCGCCGAAGTTGATAAGATTTATAAGGCAATCAGTCCAAATAGTTTTAACGGCGTTGAAGAAATGAGATTAAACAACGGCCATCCGCTAAGTCAGTTATATCCGGAGTTTGTTGACCGCCCGTTACATGAATGGCTGAAACTGCGCCCTCGGATGGAGCAACCGCTCCTGCACCCAGAATATTATTTAGGATGTAACGACCGTCCATTAATACAGATTGGCAATCGACTTCACGCTCCCGGGAGCAGTGTATTCCTATTACCGCCTCCCGGAAGTATGGAAGACATATTATGGCCTATAAGTGCGGTTCTGGAGAAACCATTTTCCAGTTTATCTGCGGCAGACTCTGAAAATGAGTTGAGTTCGATGCAAAAAAGTACGCCGGAAATGCAGAAAAGATTTAAATGCTTGATTGCTAAAATCAAAAAGATATCACCTTTGGAAGGTAAAGAAAACAGGCCTGCGGCTGCGGTCCAACCCGGCTTTCGTACAATCTATCAGAATCATCACCATAATAAAGCGTTTCCTATTATTGGTGAATCCCTGGCAATGGAACTGCTGTATCGGCAGATTGTTCCTGTTCTAAACGACAAAACCGGGCATGTGTTAATCTTAGGCGAAGCCGGTTCCGGCAAGGAGTTGGTTGCCGATATTATAATGAAATGGCATGAAGGAAGCAGTAACAGCATGAATTGCGCTCATTTGCCAGTTACCCTCGCTCATTCTCTCCTGTTCGGACACGTAAAGGGCGCATTCACCAATGCAACTCAAGATACCTCCGGCTATATAGTAGAAAACAAAAAGGGGTATTTGTTTATGGATGAAATCGAAGCATTGCCGGTTGAGGTTATGCCGATGCTTTTGCGCTATTTAGAGAGTGGCGAGTTCCAGCGGGCAGGAGATCCTAATATCAGACGGTCTTCTGTAAAAATTATCGCAGCATCCAACGATGATAGCATACTCCAAGGAAAATTTTTGCATCGGGGATTTATATCCAGATTCAGATATATAATCAGAGTGCCTTCTTTGAAGTACCGACGGGGTGATATTCCATTGCTGATTCAGTATTTTACGGAAATGATGATAAAGGATTTGAAACTTTCTCCCGACATGTATATTCCTAAACAACAAGTAGAAATTTTACAGGATGAAGACTGGTCGCATTCAAATGTTAGGGGCTTGAAAAATGCCGTTTACAATCTACTCTCCCGTCAGGTTTCATATGGTCTTTCGCCTGCAAAGGGAAAAGAAACTAAACCGCCTGGACGTCCATTGGATTTTGATGATGAAACGTTGGCAGATATTTTTAAAAGATCAAAGAATACTGAAGGGCTGAAAGAGTCATTGAAGATTATAATTAATGGAAACCCTTTACAGCGTTATAAGAATAAGCCTGCAATGCGGCAGCGAATCAGGGATAATCCTGAATTAAAAAGACTTTTTGAAGAAAAGTTTGCCAAAGATTACTGAAATCATTATTAAGCGTTCAAGGCCTGAATAATCTTATGTAGTTTACACATACAGTCGTTGCACATAATAAATTTATGTTTAATGATAATAAACATCAAGTACACACGCTCTTTACTTGACAAACATCTGCGTTAAGCATAATTTGTCTAACGGTGTTTAGTCGCGATGAACCGGAGAGACTGGACGATGATAACGCTTGAAGATGTTTTATTAATGGAAGGCAATGAATGTCCGTAAACATTTTAATCTTAGCTGACTCGTGCGGGAGTAGCTTAAAATATGCAAAAAATATGCAAAATCGTGCAGTCAGAGCTATCTTTCGCGGACAGTAGCGATCGGTAGCAAAAACGCTGTTTTGAGGTTAATTATGGTTTTAAAAACACTGTTTTATGCTGGTGCCTATCGCCTCCGGAGCAGAAGGCCGGGGGTTCAAATCCCTCCGGGCGCACCAAATTATGCAAAAACTATGCGCCATTCCTCAAAAACAGTAAACATCAGATTATTTCCATTTGAAATTCCATGCGGTTTCCAGCATCACGATATAATTATCCAGAAATGAGCCGGGTATATCTGCATCGTACGGCCCGGCGCTGGGAGACAGAATCATTTTCCGGCCTTTTGTTTCTTCCAGCAGGGTTGTAACCGCTCGGCGCATTTCTTCTTTTGAAAAACTTCTGAAATCGTCGTACTGAATATTGCCGATCAATGCCATGCGGTTTCCGACTACTTCAAATGCCTCTTTCATCGTGCAGTTGCCGACAGGCGGCGCTTCAATGGTGTGCAGCGCATCGGCGCCCATCTCTAAAAAGTAAGGCAGCAGCGTTTTAACCATCGCGCCGTGAAAATGCTGAATGACTTTGCCGCCATGAGCATGAATCATTGAGTTCAGCCGGCGGCAGTACGGCAGAATCCATTGCTGAAAAGTTTTTTCGGAAAACATCGGCGGCGCTGCCAGTTCGCTGCCGACCATGAAATACACATCCGCCAGTTCATGTTCCAGACAGTAGTTGTAAACCGAGCTTTGATTTTCCATCAATCTATCCAGGAATCCGGTAATTGCCTTATTCGTTACCGGGTCAATGGAGCCGATCGCCAGTTCTTCCAGGTTTGAATTATGGTAAAGGATGTTGATTGGTTCCCCAAGATCAAGCATCATTGCGCCTAGCTCAATTGGAAATTCCGCTCTTTCCTTCAAATAGACCGGAAGCTGCGAATCCAGTTCTTTCCTGATGGCGTCCTGGTCATTATTAACCGGGAACGAGCAGAAAAACTCGATGTCCTCCTGTGAATCCAGTAAACTCTTTTGGCTGGTATTGCCGCGCCCGCGCCTGGATTCACTGAATAACTGCCGCCCTTTATATGTATATGTAATGCGGTGGACCTGGTCGCCATTGTCGATAAAATGTTTCTCTTCAACTTTGACTTCCGGAGACAGGATATTCGCTCCCATATGGCGGCGGTTTAAAGTTATTCCATATTTTTCGACGGCATCAATAACCGGCTTGAACCTTGGAGTATTTTTTACATCGGCATAATAATTGACCGGATGGTATGGAAACAACAACCATACTGGAACATGGTCTACTTCCTCACCGTTTAACACTGCAAAAAGTCGCTCTCTGCCGTTCATCATTACAGTCTCCTGATTGAGTAATGCGATATTAAATAAATTAATACCGCTGATTATAAATTATGTAAAGCGCTGTTTTGTCCGCTATCTTTGTCAATCAGTTTACGGATGTATTCCCGGTAACCTGGCGATGTGATTAAATCCTGCCTGGACTTAATAGTGATTTCTGGAACAAAGGCCGTATTCGGAATGGTCATCCCTTCGATACTGATTTCAGACGGCACAACAGCTTCATGTTTGTGATTCGCTTCATTATTCAACGGGCAGACATTCTGGCATGCTTCGCAACCGTAAAGCCACTTATCGAGCTGTTCGCTTTCCCGGGGCATTATGCGTAATGTTTCGTCTGGATGTCTGTTGACAAACGAAAGGCATCGCAATGGTTTAATTTGATATCCATCAGGAGGGATAGCGCCCGCCGGACATGCGGAAATGCACCTGTCGCATTTATCGCATTGCGGATGCGTAATTCTTTCCGGCCAATATCCGGTTTCTTCAAGCAATGCGTTTGTACCAATAGATGCAATACCAACGTATGATCCGAGTCCGTGTCCGTAGAACATGGTATTCCGGCCAATAAAACCCAATCCGGCGCGACAAGCGGCTGCGCGCTGGGGAATGTCAAGTATTTCCGCCCGGCATCCATTCGTTTTCAGAAAGTCAGCCACAGCCTCCATCTTTGGCACGAGCGTACTCCAGCATGCCCGTGCATAATTCGAGAGCCTGCAACCCCCGGACTGATCACTGGATTCCACAAAGTAATCCATAATCAGTACTATAACCGTCCGGATTCCTTCCGGAATATGCCCTGCATTAATAAAAACAGACAACGGCCTGTAGTCTATTTCATGGTAATCAATTCTATTGCAGAGCGTCTCCATGTATTGGCTGAAATCATCTGCGGCAAACCAGCCGATGGCGTGGATGCCATTCCTGCGGGAAAAATCGCGTATTTCGTCGATGTTTATCATTAGCCGGATATTCTCCCTGCCTGCTAATTTTACTTAAGGTCGAAAGAAAAAATCTTTCTGCTGCCATTGCCGCGAACCGCGTCGATACACAACCGCACGCGTCTGGCGGCAAAAGGCATCTGCAGCCGGAACAAGCGCTGATAGTTGTTTTCCTGCCTGAAGACTTCAGAGACATTCCCGGCAGCATCCTCCGCTTCAATATGAAATCCCGAAATCAGGGTTTCCGGCGGTGCAAATTGCGGCATATCCAGCGTAAATTTTGAAACCATGTTATATGGCGTCCGGTTAAGATTGCTGTCAAATACAATCCTGACCTGGCTGATCTGTTCAACCTGTTTGAACGAGTATTCAACCCAGTCGCCGGCGGTTCCTTCCCAGCAATTCCCGTCATCGCCAACCGGTCGGTCGGTGCCGTTGCGCAGCGGTTCCGGATCGCCGGATGAAGCTTTGAGTTCAGCGCGAAGCGAGAGTTCAGAAATTTTCCGATGCAGCCCGGGCAGCCAGGCGTCATCCCACATCAAATCCTGCTGCAATTCCTGCAGTTTTTGCTGATAAACACCACGCGGTGACAAGGTATTTTTTAATGCTATCGCCGCCGCGGTTCCAATTGTCTGGCCGAGCGAGGCACAGGTCGCCATTACACGGGTGGAACTCATCGCCGAATGTGTCACGCTGATATTTCTTCCAGCGAAAAATAGATTATCGATATTTTTTGAGTAAAGCGAGCGGTACGGAATGCCGTACGGAGACGGTGCATGGTGGAATATCGTCGGCTCGCCCGGATAGTTCAAACCCTGCGGATGATGGTCATCCATACTCCAGCCGCCATAAGCAACGATATCTTCGAATCTGCCGGCGGCGGCAACGTCGTTCTGGGTCATGATATAGTCGCCGACGTAGCGGCGGCTTTCGCGTTTGCCCGGCAGAAATCCCACCCATTCGAGCAGCCAGTTATCCGCGCCGTGGCTGCCGTGGTTCTTGATATGGTCCCAGACGCCGAAGGCTATTTTTAATAATTCGTCGCGGAGTGTTTCCGTGTCGTGAATAGTGTCATTTTCGCCGCCGATTTCCAGCCACCAGAAATTTTGCGTACCACCCAATTCATGCTCACGGTGCGGGAATGATTCATCCGATAAATATTTGTTTGCCCAGAAAGGAGGGATGAATTTTTGCGGAGAATCTGTTTCCCTTGCCTGAATAAGACAACTCATGCCCATAGTCCTGCGGTCGGCAACTTCAGGAGCAATAGATTCGCCAAATTCCTGTCTGCCCTCCCTGCCAATTCTGAATTCCGCGCCGGTCAGCGGCGCAAGAATGCTGTCGCCGGAACAATCTGCAAATAAATCCGCTTTTACCGTGTGAAATGTTTCGGTCGTCAACTGCCAGCCGGTGATGCTTTTGATCGCCTGCCCGGACATTTCCGCCTGATTGCATGAACAGTTCAACAGCAGAATCAGATTTTCCTGAAACCGTACTTTTTCGTAGAGAATGCTGTCCCATATCGAAAAGTTGGGGTAGTGGTTGCGGTAGAGGTTTTCCAGCCGGATTTCTTCAATGAGGCCGGTTTCAAGCTTGTTCTCTCCATGCGCGCCTAAAACCCACATCCGGATTTCGCTGGAGGCATTACCGCCAAGAACTGGACGATCATGCATGAGCACAGTTTTGATCCCTTTTCTAGCGGCGGTAATCGCCGCGCACATCCCCGCCAGCCCGCCGCCGACCACGCAAAATTCCGCCTGATGAGTAACTTTTTTCATTTTTTACATCCTTTCATTTAAGTTTAAATTGCTATAATAGTGATTTATAATTATATCAAAAAAAATTATCCTGAGATATCTGCGGCGTATTTACGCAGCAGCGTTATAAAATGCTGTTCCTGTTCTGAAGTTTTGATGCCGGAAACTGAGATGGCGGCATATGCCGGTTCTCCGATCGGAACCGCCAGGCTGACGTGGTATTGATGCCGTACCGAAGCGTAACCCTGTTTTTTGATCTGCTTCAGTTTTTTAATCAATTCCCTGTCCGGCTTGATGCCGGTCTGCTGTTCGATGCTTTCCGCGGGCATTTCCGCCAGCAGCGCCATCCCTATACTGGATTCGACCGAGGGATAAAGCATCATCCGGCCAAGTCCGTCGGCAAATTCATTATCCCCTGAATTATGGAAAAGATAGCACACCTGGTCTTTCCACAAAACCCCCAGTGCGACAATCATCCCTGACTTGCTGAGTTGTTTCAAGTGCGGTATCGCCCGCCTCAGCAGGCCGGAAGCCGCCATGCTCTGCGCCGCCAGGACATGCATTCCCGGTCCGACGCTGTATTTTCTGGACGTGTTTCTGTGGGTCAGTCCAAGATATGCCAGTGTTTTCAATATACGGTTCACGCGCACCATCGGCAGCCCCAGCGTTTCCGCAAGGATTTTGCCGGAAGCGGGTTCAGGGCTCATAGCCAGTTCCTGCAGCACGGCGATGCCGTCTATCAATCCGTTAACTTTTTGTGCTGGTAATTTATTCATAATTACTAACTGGATTTTTTCTTTTCGGGTTTGAGAGTCTTTAATACGGCATCAGCCATCGCCGCGCCGATTGTCAGATAGTCATTGATTTCCAGAATCTTTTGTCTGCTCCGCGAATATGGGAACTCGAATGAAAGGGAGGGTATCTTATAAAACTTTTGCATAAATTTGTAATAACTGAGGCACGGCTCATCCCAGCGGGAGGCATAGTTGGCCACTTTCCCGAATTCACCGGCGGTAAATCTGACCGGAAGCGATTTCTCAAACTTCACCGACCATTCCAATGACATTCTGTCGGCAGTTCCTTTGCTGTTTTTGGGGAGGAAGCAGTAGACCCCATCGCTTTCGCTTCCGCCGGGACTGTGGAAGTCCATCGCCAGCATCGGCCTGCACCTGCCTGCCCAGCGCTCGATATCCCTCTGGAAAACCAGGTTCTCATAGCGCATCGGCGGTACGCCCCAGGCGCGGTTTATGTCTATCGGAAAATTGTCTTTGCCGTAATACCCTTTTTCGATGCCGTCGATATTCGTGAGCGGCAGACACCAGACCGTCATATTTTGAGAGTTATTTGCGGCGAGTCTTTCCAAAAATCCATGCAGTGCCCACGAGCCGGAGGTCTCCCCGGAATGCTGTCTTGCCACCAGAAATAATCCGGGCAGTTTAGTGTTTTCGTCGCCGTAATTATTGCTGATCCTGATCAGGTCCCGGCCTTCGGGGCTGACTCCGATTATATCCTTTTTGAAATATCCCTTTGATTCTTTAACCAGTCCGTCAATTTCCTTGACGCCATAGGTAAAACAGAAGGCGAAATCCATACTGTCAGCAATTATTTCTGTTTCCCACACGGCATCGGTGCGGCCGTCCGGCAACGGTACAGTTTTTCCGTCGCGCAGTCTTTGCCAGTTACCTTTTGCTTCCCTCGTTACCGGGTTGATTTTCTCCGCGGGAAGCCCCCCCAGCGAGTTATAGAAATATTTTACGATGAGTCTTAGTTTATTTTGAGTTTTCGGCTTGTTCTTGAATTTTAAGCGGAAGCAAAACCATAGTGATTCTGGCGCATTCAACGCCTCGGGTGTTACAGCTACCTCCAGCCAGTTTTTCTTGTTCTCAAAGTTTACCAGAATACCGTTGCCGTAAGGAATTTTGTTGTCAAGAACAACTTTTGTTTGCATTTAATACTGCTCTTTTTAATAAAAGTCCAGTTACAAAAAAATAAATCATATTACTATTATAGTGATTTGCTGTTAAATGTCAATAACAAATCCATAAATAACGGATAAATTATCGATAAATCTGCCGCAGACTCATTTTTCAGATACTGTTCAAGCTTCCAGGATAAAGACTTTGCAGCTGTGCGGTTTGAGTTCCGTCTTGAAAGATGTTTTGATTTCGCCAAGACACTCCTGACTCCAGAATTCGCACACTTTAACTTTTGATCCGGACGGGAATCCGTCTTTATTCAGTTCCACCAGTAATAACTTAGACGTTTCATTAAAGTTGAAGGCTCCGATAACTGTCCGTCCTCCGTCCTTCCGGCTTCTGCCCAGCCAGAGGGCCGGGTATTCTTCGTCAAAGAGGTCTATCGGCCTGACGTCGTCAAAGGCGTCCAGATCTTTCAGAAGCATCTGGAAGAGCCTGCCGCGTTCCTCGACCAGGGTGCTGAAGCGGTCGCCGGTGAGGATCATTCCGCCAGTGATCCAGAGTGCAGCGGTAAACATCCGCACCTCATCCTCAGTCAGTTTGTTGTTGTCGATACGGGCAATGTGTGCATCCGCATCGTTAACCCAGAGACGCCCGTGCATATACCTGCGGTTGATGACATTACGGAAGACGTTGGGCAGGGTTGGTGCCTCTTTGAACGGTTCGCCGTTGATGTTCCATGACGGCAGGAAGTCAGTGCTGATACGGCAGCCGTTGATGACGCCGACCCCGGCGCCCAGCACATTAGTGCAGCCGAGGATGAATTTATCGTCGCCCATGCCCTTGCGGATGGCCTGGAGTCCGCGGCGGATCGCCTGGGTGCGGGTCGCCTTGGGATCGGAGTACACGCCGCCGAGTGACAGAATGCCGGCTCCATGAACGAGAAAATCCAGTTTAACATATTCAAAACCGTATCGGGCAAGAGTGGCAAAGGTTTCCGTCAACCAGGCGCAGGCTTCCGGTCTGGTGCAGTCAAGAATAGCCACGCGGGAGCCGCGCCAGTCGGGCATCGCCCAGGCTGTCTGGCCGTTCCTGTCCTTGACCATCCATTCAGCGTGAGCGGTGTAGAGTTG
>CAIMFA010000631.1 GCA_903840185.1 uncultured Lentisphaeria bacterium
CTTTGCGTTAAAACGTTCCCTGTATTCTCTTCATTAAACTTCATGTTCCCGCCCTGCGGGATGAGACTGTATTCTTATCCTGTATATCCTGTTCATCCCTGTTAAACCTTTTGGTTGCGGCTATGCCGCGCTTCAAGTAGTCAGAGTTTCTTTCAGCAGTCTGGTGTATTCGGTGCGGGGGATTTCGACGGTGCCGAAACTTTGCATGAAGGGGTTGATTACTTGCGAGTCGAGCCAGTCGGAGCCGCGATTTTTCTGCAGCCATTCCACTGTGTTGATGAGCGCGAATTTGGACGCGCCGCTTTCCGTGTAGAACATGCTTTCGCCGGCGAAAAAACGGCCGATTAATATGCCGTACAGTCCGCCGCATAATTTGCCGTCGGCGTCAAGGACTTCAAAACTCCAGGCATAGCCCTGCTGATGAAATCTGGAGTAGGCTTCAATCATTTTCGGCGTGATCCAGGTGCCTGCGTCTTTGCGCCTGGAGGCGGAGCAGCCTTTTATCACTGCTTCAAAGTGCCGGTTGACGCTGAAGGTGAAATTCTTCTTTTTAAGTTCGCGCAATGTGGTTGCCGGAATGCGGAACTTGTCGAAAAACAGCACGGCGCGCCGCGGCGGGGAAAACCACAGCACATGTTTCTCATCCACCGGCCACGGAAAAATGGCGCTGGTGTATGCTTCCAGCAGCATTTCCGTTCTGATATCCAGCGAATAGCCCAGAAACCCCTCGTCGTCAGCGGTTTCCACATCCGGGAAATAGTTACAGTTTGGCTTAGATTTCATAATTTTAAAACTCTGTCATTCATAATCTTTATTTCAGATTGCGAACCGGTGCCGTAACCGCATCTTCTTAATCGTGGCCTGCACGGCCGTAATGTCCGCGCCTGACAGCGCGGCCACCCTCAGTCGCCGGGCGGCTTTCGCTCGCTGCTCCTTGAACTGCGTTCAATTCCTAAGCTCGCGGGCGCACGCTGTGCGCCTTGTATCATCCCTGGAACATGGGGATGATACTGATCTTAAACATGATTTTTTGAGTTGAAATCTGTCATAACAACTATATACTATAAGGGTTATTACTTTATTTTAAAAGAGAGGTCTTTGATGAAAAAAGCATTAATTACGGGTATTACCGGACAGGACGGATCATATTTAACCGACTTTCTTCTGGAGAAAGGTTATGAAGTTCATGGCATAATCAGACGTTCCAGCAGCTTCAATACCGGCAGGATTGACCATAATTTCAAGGATTTCCATGACAAGGGCGCGAAGATGTTTCTGCATTACGGCGACCTTTGCGACTCCAGCAGCCTGCGCCATATCATGGAAAAAGTAGATCCGGACGAAGTTTACAACCTCGGCGCGCAATCGCACGTCAAGGTATCATTTGAAGAACCGGAATATACGGTGGATACTGTCGCGCTCGGCACGCTCCGGATGCTGGAAGCAATCCGCGATTATATGCCCCGCTCAGGTAAAGTCATTAAATTCTACCAGGCCGGATCTTCCGAGATGTACGGCAAAGTGGTTGAGACGCCGCAGAAAGAAACTACGCCGTTTTATCCGCGCAGCCCCTATTCCTGCGCCAAGGTCTACGGCTACTGGCAGACGGTCAATCACCGTGAATCATACAATATGTTTGCAGCGAACGGCATTCTGTTCAATCATGAAAGTCCGCGCCGCGGCGAGACCTTTGTCACCCGCAAGATCACCCGCGCCGTGGCCGCGATCGAGCTGAAACGTCAGGACAAGATATTCCTGGGCAATCTCGACGCGCGCCGCGACTGGGGGCATGCCCGCGACTACGTCGAGGGCATGTGGATGATCCTTCAACAGCCAAAGCCGGACGACTACGTCCTCGCCACGGGCGAAGGACATTCGGTCCGCGAATTCGTCGAAAAGGCATTCAGCCTCGTCGGGCGCAAGATCGGTTGGGAGGGCGAAGGGGCCTCCGAGCGCGGTATCGATGTGCGCACTGGGCAGGTCGTTGTTGAAATCGACCCGCGTTACTATCGGCCGACTGAGGTCGACAACCTGTTGGGCGATGCGTCCAAGGCGCGCC
>CAIMFA010000632.1 GCA_903840185.1 uncultured Lentisphaeria bacterium
ATACTCTGCACGGCTGAAAATTAAACGATTGATTGCGAAGATTTTGAGAATTGGTTCGTATTCTGAGAGGCTGCCGATACCGGGGTATCGAAGGCCTCGAAGAGTGCGAATCCAAACTCGAAAGATCGCAACCGCTTTGCGGTGAATGTCTTGCGGCTGTATTTTTCCGTTCCTTCTTCCGGCGATATTTATATCGCCTGTCAGTCGGACCGAAAAAATCCAATCCACAATCCTATTCATCTATAAGTTGAATTTTAAACCGTGCAGAGTATTTATGGAGGAATCTTATGCGCAGGAATGTTGTTCTCATTGACTTTGAGAGCGTCCAGCCCGCACAGCTTGCGGCGCTCGACCATGAGCACTTTAAGGTAATCGTCTTTGTCGGCGCCAACCAGGCCAGGATTCCGTTCGAAATAGTTGATGCACTCCAGCGCATGGGCGGCAGAGCCGAATATATAAAGATCGCCGGGAGCGGTCCCAATGCCCTTGATTTTCACATCGCGTTCTACATCGGCCAGCTGGCCGCGGCAGACCCTGCCGCCTATTTCCACATCATCTCGAAAGACAAAGGCTTTGATCCGCTGATCCAGCATTTGAAAGCAAAGAAAATTCTGGCGTCGCGTTCGACCTGCGTCAGCGAAATGCCGTTAATCAAAGCCGTAAACACCTCGCAGCAGGAACGGCTTCAGTTTGTCATGGATAAACTGCGGCAGCCCAAAGCAACGAAACCGCGCACCGTCAAAACCCTGTCCAGCGCGATTTCCTCACTCTTCCAGAAACAGCTTGCCGAAGACGAAATCGCCGCGCTCATCGCCGGCCTTATCTCGGCCGGTTTCATCACCGTCACCGCAAATAAAGTGACGTACTCCGCGTGAAGAGAATACAGGTTTAACCACGAAAAGCACGAAAAGACACGAAAAAAGCCAATACCGTTTCACCATGAAGGACATGAAGTTGGGAACCAAGGAATACATGTTTAACCACGAAAGACACGAAAGAACACGAAAAATGGAGAATTATTTATCCACAGATGTCATCCCGCAGTCGCGGGACTAACCTGAGAGTTAGCGAATCACGAAAGAAAGACAAATACACTTCACCATGAAGGACATGAAGTTGGGAGCCAAGGAATACATGTTTAACCACGAAAGACACGAAAGAACACGAAAGTAATAACAGAAATGAAGCAGGAAGAAAATACAAGTCAGCGAATTGCAGCGGGTATTCCCGCAATAATTCGCCGACTCAGGTTTTTGCTTTTTTTCGTGAAGTTTCGTGTTTTTCGTGGTAGAAACGGCTGTTGCTTATCCTGTAAATCCTGTCCATACCTGTTAAACTGTCACTGGGCGGGTTAAAACGGGCCAGGTGTGGGCATAACGCTTCCGCTTTCCAGCGCCTTAAATATCTGTTCAAATTTATGGTCAGCTTCAATCTGCTTCAGTTCCACTTTATCCAGCAACATTCTGAATTTCATAAACGTTCCAATCTACTGGAATTATTCCTGCTTCGTTTTGTTTATATGTTGATTTGTTTTTCATTGGCATTTACTTTTTACAGATTTTCTTCATTTTCCAGTTCTTTTTCGATTTCTTCGACGCTGGGTAAACTCGATTTCAGGTTTTCGGGCAATGATTTGCATATTTCGCGCTCCCAGTTTGCCACGCCGATCGGGTTCTTATATCCGGCCAGCGAGTATTCAACCACTGTTTTATTTTTAGTTTTCACCAGCAGCAGGCCAATGGTTGGTTTATCGTCAGGGTGGCGCAATACATCGTTCACCACATTCTGGTACATATTCAGCTTGCTCACAAAGCCGGGCTCAAATTCGCTGTTTTTCAGTTCAACCACCACATAACATCTCAGCTTTAAATGATAAAACAGCAAATCGAGATAAAAATCACTTCCCCCCAGTTCGAGATGAACTTGTCTGCCGACAAAAGCAAACCCTTGCCCGAGTTCCAGCAAAAATTTCTGAATATGGTCTATCAGTTTTTGTTCCAATTCGGCTTCTTTGCGCGGGTCTGCCGTTCCAAGGAAATCGAAAATGTACGGATCTTTAAATACCTGTGCTGTCAGATCGGAATCGGCCAGCGGCAATGCGTGATCAAAATTATTCATGGCATTGCCCTGCCGTTTGTGCAGCATGGTTTCTATTTGAAAAACAAGCATATCTTTGCCGAATCCGTGTTCGATGGTTTTTTGCGCGTACCAAAGACGGGTTTCCGGCTCTTTCAGTTTATCAAGCAGGGTGATATTGCTGCGCCATGGAATTTGTGCAACGGTGCGTTGCACTATTTCGACATCAGGCCATTCCATGGCAAATTTCCGCATATATTTCAGGTTTCTAGGCGAAAAGCCGTGCATCTCAGGGAACGCCTGTTTTAAGTCATACGCCATTCGGTCGATTACTTTTGTTCCCCAGCCTTCGTTATTTTGTCTCAATAAAATACTGTTTCCAATCTCCCAGTAAAGTAAAATCATTGATACATTGGCGGATATAACGGTTTTAATCCGCTGCGTTGCAATCTTTTCCTTGATTGCTTTAATAAATTGGCCATATCCTTCGGGCATATTCATAATGGCTTCAGGAACAGGGAA
>CAIMFA010000633.1 GCA_903840185.1 uncultured Lentisphaeria bacterium
CTGGGCCGGCGGCGGCTCTCCGGACGGCCTTCCTTACGCCCACGCCAAGCTCGCGATTGTCGCGCCCCGGGACGTCTTCGTCTTCATGATCAACGGCGAAGGCGCGGTATAAGAATCTTTTACCACATATTCCGAGCTGCCGCCCCAGGCGGCGCAGAGATTGCCGAAATAGCGGCATTCGTTGATCATCACACGGTCGCCAACTGCAAAACCCTTTGCCTCCGGCTGCGCATGAACAATCCTGCCGACATTCTCGTATCCAGGCACACATGGATAATACAGTGACTCCGCCGGTTGCAAGCCCAGCCAGGTCTTCATATCGGTGCCGCTGCTGATCCCGCTCATGGTGGTTTGTGCAACATAACTGTCCGGACGCAATGCCGTAAGTTCGATTTCACGGAACGTCACCTGCCGCGGCCGTTCCATTACGATCGCCATACTTTTGCCATATTTTCTGTTCGACATTTTTCACCTTTCCTGCAAAACATGTTTAGCAGATTTTTTTATAATTTCGCTATTTCAGGCAGACTGCCTGACAATTAGTTCGCTTTTCAAGATTAAATGCTTGTACCCGCCATTATTGATAGACTCCATCAGGGTTTCAAATGCCTTTTCTCCGAGCTGGCGCGGACGGTTATCAAAAGTTGTCAACGACGGAGAAAAATAACGTCCCAGCGAAATATTGTCTCCGCCGGTTACAGCAATATCTGAAGGCACCTTAAATCCGGATTCATTGAGGCCAAGTACTGCGCCAATTGCCATTGCGTCATTGGCACAGACGACTGCATCTGCGTGATTTCTCTTATTACGGAAGAATTCTTTGACGATTTTATTGGCCTTGGATTCATTGAAGTCGCCCATGAAAAAGTAATCATCAGGAAATGCTATCCGGTTATTTTTCAACGCAGCTTTGAACCCGTTATAACGTTCGGTTCCGGGATAGCTTGTTTCCATACCGCCCAAATAGATGAAGCGTCGGTGCTCTTGTTTCAGCAGATATTCCGTTAGTTGATAAGATATATCAAAGTTATCTATATTTATACTCGATATCCCGGTTACCGGAGCAATTCCGATTCCCGCAACTTGTCTGTTTTCCGCCGCAAAAACTTTTTTCCAGGCTTCAGGAATCTGGAATCCGTAATATATCAGACCGGCGATTTCCTTATTGCGAAAACTATTAAATATTTCCTGTTCATCTATACCTTCGCGATATATTCTCACGGAAAAACCGAATCCGGCCTTTTCCGATGCGATTGCAATTCCACCAAGTATTTGAGCAATATTGAATTCTGACAACGGGCTTTCCTCTCCAATATTTTCGCCGGGTTCCAGCAATACGCCAATATTTTTTACCAGTTTCTGATTCATCCGCTGTGCATGAATATTCGGCAGATAATTAATCTGCTTGCAGTATTTTTTTACTTTTTCTTCAGTATCCGGACTAATTCTGCTCTGCACGGCCTTGCCGCTGAGGATCAGGGATACGGTCGCTTTGCTGACACCGAGATCTTTTGCGATTTTATCCAATGAATACATGGACAGCCAATTCTTATTATTAAATAATTATTTCTTTGCAAAACTAGTTTAACACAAGTTTTAAATTTTGTCAATAGCTTAATCAAAAAAATATTATCAATGCCCGAAAATGAAAAAGCGCGACAGATTTTAAATCTGCCGCGCTGTCCAGGACTTTTGCTTCAGTTTACTTTTTTGCAGGGGTCTGCTGCATCTGCTGCTGCATCATTTGGCGGAATACTACCTGCTGTGCACGGGTAACAGGACTAGTCGTTTCATACCTGGCCATTTGCCGTTGAGGTGAATTACGTCCGCCGCCGCCCGGAGGGGGGCCGCCCTGCTGTCCGCCGCCTTGACCGCCTGGTCTTCCGCCTTGACCACCCTGAGCCTGCTGCGCTGCCCGGCGCTCTTTCATCTGGGCAACTATTTTTTCAAGTTCCTTCTGCTGTTCTTCCGGAGACATTTTAAAAAATTTATCCATCCGCTCTTTCTGCATTTCCTGGAAAACAGGCTCTATATTTTCGCGGAGTTTAGCTTGTTCATCTTTGGGGATATCCGGTGCTCTCATAACCTGCCACGGCTGTCCGTCGCTAAGCTGCCCGACATAAGTTTTTTTATCATCCATTGACAGTTGACTGAATTTATCAGAGGCCAGATAGCCGGCTATTTGTTTCTTGTCTGATTTCACCGGGGGGGCGTCCTTCAAGCTCGGCTTGAAGAAAAGGAAATATGTTCCGTAAGCGATGACGGCAACTGCCATAATCGAGCTGGATAGCCAGATAAGCATTTTTTTCTTTGACTTGGGCGGCGGCGCTGCGACTTTTTTCCTGCTTTTAACGTACATGTTGTTCATAAACGTATGCTCCTGACAGTTATTTACTTAATTTATTTCATATCCATCGGATCGCCGACATGACCATCGCCCCACAGGAAATTCATGGCTCCGTTGGTCATTGATTTACCATGCACACAGGTGAAATCATTCATTATTATGGAACTTGTTCTTTCCGCCCGCTGTATGCCGCGAGCTGATATCGCCATAAAATCATATTCATAGCTGGTACCTTCCGAATCAAAATATGTTTTGTCCGCATACGCAGTGCCGTCTGCGCGGGAATATACATCTGACGGGCATTGGAAGATTTTAGGAATAGCATCATATGGTTTTAACATAACATAAATCGGTTTATCAATAACGTTTATAGTCGGCATTTTGGCGGCGTTGGGCAAGGTTTTGAAATCGGATGAATAAGATTTAATCATTATTCCGATTTGTTTAAGATTGCTTTTGCATGCAAGACTTCTTGCTTTATTGCGGGCTTTATTCAAGCCCGGCAGCAGCATTGCAGCTAATATACCGATAATAGCCAGCACTACCAGCAATTCGATGAGCGTGAAACTGTACAACTTTTTTTTCTTTTTCATAAGTTCTCCTTGTTAAGTTATTTATTTTAAAAGCCTACGCCAAAAACTCGTTTACTGGTGGCCTTGCTGTCAGAGTCATTTTTCTTATAGACAGCTTCCATTTCTTGTTTTTCGACATCGTTCAGGCCGGATGCCACTTCTGGAGGAATATGCGATTCATCTTTCTTTTCTTCTTTATCTTTCGCCTCTTTTTCTTTTTTTGCTTTCTCTTTTTCCACGCTCTTTTTATCTGTTCCTTTCACTTCGTCAAAAAAAGCACAACCGCTTCCGGCAATGCTTAACGCAGTCACAAAAGCAATGGTCAGCAAAAAACTATTTTTCCTAAGCATTTAGATTCCTTATATAATATATTAATGTTCAACTGATATCCGGCTATAATTTTTCCTGCATTCTCTTTTGCAGTCTGATGAGCTCCTTCTGGCGCATTTCCTCCAGTATTTTCAATTGCTCCGGCGTCAGGAGAATTTTCAAGTCATCATAATTGCCGGACATGATCTCAATGTACTCGCCAGTCCGTTTCCGCCTGAAATCCTGAATCCGGTCAAAACCTTTATCTAAAACCGGACGCATTTTTTGCTGCTGTTCCGGCGTCAGCTTCAATTCAGTTACAAAGTTGTCAAATACATGCTGTCTGAAAGACAGGCTGTTCGAGTTCCTGCGGGCAGGGGGCTTGCCAATGCAGAACCCTGTGTC
>CAIMFA010000634.1 GCA_903840185.1 uncultured Lentisphaeria bacterium
CGATCTCGGTCAATTGCCATTTTGTAAACATCAATTATCTGTGTAATGTAGCGTTCCAGAGAATAGTGTTCCGCAGCAATCTTTAACGCGTTTCTGCCAATAGTCAAACGTTTTGCCTCATCAGTAATCAGCTCCATGGTTGCGCTGAGAAACGCTTTAACATCACCTTGAGGCACGACAACCCCGGCCATGGCGTCCGGGAAAACCACCTCTTCCAGCGCGGTTCCGCTCATGACAATGACCGGCTTGCCGCAGGCCATGGCTTCCATTGCCATCATGCCGAAAGCATCCGCGCTTGAAGGCATCAGAAATATGTCCGCTGCATTGTATGCTTCAATCATGCCGGCTTCATCAAGAACCCAGCCCATGTCGATTATTTGAAATTTACCGGCAAACTCGGACATGAGATCTTTTTCAGCAAATGTCAATAGCGTCACTTTTTTCCCGGGAACAGTCAAATCCGCCAGACATTCCTTGATATAATTCAATCCTTTGAATTTCGATTTTTGAGCACGGAAGCAAAGCACTATGTTGTCTTCCGGAATACCCAGTTTACGTTTAGCATCCCGGCTGTCAGCAGGTTTGAACTTTTTCAGATCGAGACCGAATGGGATAAGATGTATGCGGGCATTGGAGAACAATGGCGACTTCACGGCCATATCATACATCCACTTCGAGGCGACAATAATGTCTAAACTGCTCTGTTGAATATAAGTTTTCTTGATTTCCCAGTTTACGGCGGTGGTATCCTGCTGGAGCTCAAAAGGCGTATCCAGCGCAGGGCATTGTCCGCAGCCGTTTTGCCATCTGTCGCAGTCCATGGGATGAATACAGTGCCCGGTAAAAGCCCAGGGATCATGCACCGTCCAGACCGTCGGCTTCAGTTTTGACAAGACCGGCAAATGCGCCAGGTTGAAAAAATAATTATGCAGTATATGTAAATGAACGACATCGGACTCCAGAAACAGTTTGTCATACAGGAGAGTAAATGAAAACGGATATAGAACCGCGTGCGTCTGGAATTTACTTTCCAGAGTCCGGAAAAAGTTATTTATCTCATTCCGTTCAGCAATGTTTGCCGCTATTTCATAAGTTGCCGCATCATTTGATTGCTTCGTCCACACTAAATGCTTCGAATCTATTCCCCTGGCCTGCAAGTGAAGATGCAGATCGTGGCCGTTGAAACGGCTGCCGATAAGGTCAGTATCGCCAATCTGTAAATTTTTCATATCGAGGCTCCAAAATTCTTGCAGCAGAGAATGTTCGTGGCTAAATATCGGACAGACGATATAATGCCAGACTCTTGTCAGTGAATTGGTTATTGGCTTCGGTGCAATGTTCGTTGATAAGGCGTAGCGGTTCCGGCAAATTGAACGGGGCTATTTGCAGATTAAGCGGTTCCCAGAATCCTTTTCCCGGATCTGTATTGATTGTTCTGGCAGGAAAAGTCGTAATTAACAAATACGTTGATCCACTTTTTTTGAAATTATGCAATATTGCCTTTGATTGTTCGAAACTTAAGTGAACCAGACAGTCTCTGCAAAAAATAAGGTCTACCTTAGGGATCGGAGAGTTTATAAGATTGATCATCTTAAACTTACGGAGAGGTGTTCCGTACTTGGCGGTGTTACTAGCAATAAGCTCAGGAACTATATCCATGCCGGTATAATCCACGTCACCAAGATCGACACGGCTCATCCAGAACCAGTCTCCGCATGGAGCATCCAGCATGGTTTTGATATTGAATTCCTGCAGCACCATCGGCAGTTCCTTACATATTTCTGCTGTCTGGTCAAGCCCGGAGCCTTGCCCTGATCGTGAGTCATTTCCTAAAAAAAGATTCTGCTTGTAAATTTTCCTGAACTTATGTTGAGTGCTGATATTGGGAAATAGATTGAGCGCGATATTTTTTAGTATACGCCGTGTTTTGCGGACAACTCTTGAGAGAATGGATCTTATTTTTCTTAACCAAAAAAGCGGGCGAAAACCTACGCTATGCAAATATCGGATAAATGACATTTTAAATTGCATAAGTGATATTATGAATGGGAAATGCAACAACCACGGATGTAATTTTACAGCCATTAAAAAACCAAAATATCTTTTATTCACAAGAAATTTATCTTTTGACAGCACTACAGATTTTGCGGTATAGCTGACTCCTCCCTGTCTGACATTAATCAACGGATGATCAATGTAATGGAAGAAACACCCATTCTTCCACATATGCAAAATAAAATCATAATCTGGAGCTACATTTGAAATGTCAAACTGAAAGTTTGCCATTGATGATGTCCTGACGCTCATTCCGGCAAATACTAAACCGGTAAAATAACCGACTTTGATATGCTGGATAATTGAATCATCATGTCTGTTAAAAGATGCGAATAATTCAGCATCGTTTTTGACTAATGAAATAATTTCATCCGTCTTTCGGTTAATTGAATTGATGTTGGAGAAGAGCAGATCAAGACGCGGATTGTTTTCGAATTCATTTGTAATTTGATCTAAAGCGGTGGTGTCAATATAATAATCATCTGCTCCGAAGAAAGTTATTACATCTCCGGTAACATGCTTTAACGCTTTATTTGTTGCATCGGCGGCATTTGAGTCTTTTTCGCTTGTC
>CAIMFA010000635.1 GCA_903840185.1 uncultured Lentisphaeria bacterium
GCTGATTACATAGCGTCCGGCCACGCGCCCGGCCGCCAGAAAATCTACGATCCCGCGAATGTATTTCCGGGAATGTATAGCCATTCCGACAATGATCACCAGCGGAATAAGAGTAATACACCAATCGATCCAATGCATAGAAACCGTCCTTTGTTTAGTAATTAATACAAACTATTTCTAACATTTGCCTGTGCGGTTATTTATAACTGCAGTATACGGCGTTTTACTTTACAGGAACATTAAATTTTTACAATTATAAGAATATCATAATTCCCGGCATAACATGTCCGGAAGTACGGGGAAGTCTGAGAAGACTGGGAATAATGGGGGGATATTTTCCAACACCCCCGCTTTCCACTCCCGCTTCTTTTTTCACAACTTTAGATATTTTGAGCCTTAAAAATTTAGAACTTCTTGTCGTATATAGTGATTTTGTCAACCGGAACTGCTACTGCACGCTAAAATATGTGAGGTTTTCAAACACATTATTTCTGCAAGCGAAAGAACAAAGATGATAAATCTGGATTTATAGGAACGCCCCCGCTTCCACCAGCCGACGACGGACTGCTTTTCCATCGAGATTTCCCGGCAATTTATGCTCCTCCACACACATGGCGGCAGCCAGTCCGGCGGCATGACCGATTGAACACACAGGCGGCATGACCCTCATACTGCTGTGCAGCGCATGATCCACGGAGATGGACCGGCCGGCAATTAACAGATTTTTAACATCTTTAGCGACTATGCAGCCGTATGGAATTTCATACCAGTCATTTTCCGGCAGAAAACGCATAATTGTCCCAGTACCGGACGGGTTGTGGATATCTATCGGATAGCTCACACGGACAATCGCATCCGAAAATTTCTGTGCCTTTTCGAATGCTTCGATACCGATGTAATTCATTCCTTTAATCCGCCTGGTTTCCCTGATGCCGATATGAGGCGCGATTGAACGGAGACGTGCATTTTCAAAACCTGAAATATGCTTTCTTAAAAATGTCAGGTATTGCCGCAACTGGCGGCGGGCTTCAATCTCAGCCTCTGACAGGTCGCTGCCATTAACACCGCTTTTCATGATTACGCGGGTGGTATTGAAATGAATGACGCCGTCTTCAATAGTTTCGAACCACAGCACATCTTCGCGAGGGCAGCTTATTTCTCCGTCAGCTTTAGCCTTGTTGTAAATCCGGCTTATCGTGTCACTGTCCGGCATTCTTGAAGTATCAATATTTGACAGTTTAAAGCAGAGAGTCATCGGTTGACAGTTGCCGTCTTCGTTACCAATCTCATATTCGCATCCGGCCTTTGCCGCCAGATCGCCGTCGCCAGTACTGTCAATATATATTTTTGCTTTGGCGGCAGTCAATCCGGACTTGGAAAGCAGGATTACCGAATCAATCGCACCGTTTTTCACACAAACATCAAACAATTGATGATGATAATAAATCTTAACTCCAGCCTCAAGCAGTAAATCTTCCGTCGCCAGTACCGCCATTTCCTTCGTGAACGAACGCGACCGGTGCGCACTCATACTGACATCAAAATCACCGTCCTGATCGTCCGACCGGTACTTGTGCATTGCCTGCACCCATTCCACATAAATTGTCCTATCCATCGCCTGTCCGTTGGAATTGTTAGGCATGAAAGGGTTTACTTCTCCAGCCGTGGACATTCCACCGGGAAAGCCGAAACGCTCAATCAGCGCTGTTTTCGCCCCGTTCCTGGCCGCCGCCACTGCCGCGCCAAGCCCCCCGGGGCCGGCTCCGATAACAATGACATCAGTTTCAATCATTACAGGAATTTCGGCATTAATTGAATATTTCATCATTTAAACTCCATTATTATAAAATGTGTTCTGTGCAAATATATCCTTTATCTCCAACTGCCAGATTCAAGATTTTCCAGAATTGCTGATAAGCCGGACGTAAATGGGCAGTATCCTGAAAATTCGTTTTAACATACATTTCCATCGATTTAATTTGTTATACTCTGATTAAACAGTTCATCACAAAATTCAAAAGTTCCTCCGCCTTGATCTAAAACTTGCTCACTCGAACCATGACAAAGTGTGGCGGTCATTCCGGGTGGAAGTTTGACCGTAACTTTCAACTTGCCATGAACTTTTTCACAGGAAACGGACAGTATCTGTCCCCTGAACGGGATTGTGCCGGAAAGCCGTTTCAAGGTTCCAAGATCAGGGTTGATCACCAATTCCCCGCCGGGACCGGCCGGCCGGATGCCAAGCAGCGACGCGTAGATGTGGTAAAGCGGATGCGCTCCCCATGCATGACAGTCTGAACGGGGATGGTCTAAAATTCCCTCAGGGGTAGTATATAATCCTTTCGCCGCCAGCGTATACCAGGGGGCGAACGCTTCCAGCATCAAATCAGCCCTCCCGAAAAGCGCATAGGTTTCAAATAGATAGTGGCTGAAATAGATGCTTGGCGGAGCAAGACCGGCGTCAGGTTCAAACATCTGCCCGAAAAGCTTCCCGGCGGCGGCTTTATCCAGCGCACCGGAAAGCAGCGCGAGGCATTGAGCATGCCTGGAGAAACATTCATGTTCTGAATCATCGGAATAGAGGGACTTAGTCTGGTCAAAAAATTTCATATCAATGGCTTTTTTCAAGGTTTTAGCGAGCCGTTCCCATCTTCCGGCCAGTTCATCTTCTCCTGCGAAACGTTCCAGTTCCGTCATTTTCATAAGCGTATAGACCACCAGCCAGTTGAAGATACCGCACGGCTTGTTTCCGGCCGGGGGAATGCCGTAGTGCCAGTTTTTCGACTCGACCCAGTCAATAAAATGCCATCCCGGCGGGGTGATGACCAGTCCATCAGCAGTGCGTGCCGCCAGAATAATATCAAGAGTGGAACGCGCCCCGATGAGCATTGCTCCAATCATGTCCCGGCCCCCCCGCCACAACGCGAAATCGTAAAGCATGCCGATCCACAAAAGACAGAAAGAAGGAATGATCTTGCCGCCGTGTTCCGGGTAGGCGCAGCTGCTGAGATTATAACGGTTCAGCCTGGCCGCGTCGAACATACGGATGGCCTTTTCCGGCAATGCCGCATCCGAGGTCGTCACATAGGTCACCAGAGATTCCAGCCGGGTGTCGCCGATATACATCAACTGTTCCCAGCAGGGGCAGTCCATGTAGGTTTCATGAGCGCAGCGCTGCAGCGTGCGGAAGGCCTTGACGGCGAGCTCTTCAAGCCGCGGATCGGAGGACTCAACATGCGATTCCAGTTCCAGCGGATACCTGGTCTCTTCCAGTTGCAGCGATTCCAGCAGCAAGGGTTCATCGGCAGTGCTTAAGACGATTTCCAGAAAACGTCCGGCGTGCCACCAGAGCGTGTCGTAACAACGATGAGTTCCGCCATCCAGAGTGAATCTATCGCCAATGCCGTTAAAAATCTTACCCTCAATAATGTCGTTGCAGCCGTTCGGTCCGTTCGGGTCATTAAGATGTTCCGCCCAGTGCAGACGGATTACGGCATCACGCCCCCCGCTTACAAACAGCCGGGGATAAAAGGTGAAGTAGTTTTCGAGATCGACAATGGCACGCAGTTTCCGGCGAGGCGGAATTGTCAGCGAAGCCCCGCCAAGGAAAGCCTGCCAGCCAGTAATTTCAGACTCAAGCGATCTGGCTTGAAGCAGCGGCATCTGATTCAAATCGAAAGAATCAACGGCTTCAAGATGCCGTATTCTACCGGCCTGAAACGTTCTTGAAATCATCGGCGGCAGCATGGCAGGGCAAAGAATGGCTTCGCCCGGCAACAGATGCGGATTCGCACTGCCGAAAGCTCTGCCCGCGTTGACTGCCGGAGCCCAGCCTGCACTCCCGCCGCGTTCAAAGCCCCACGGAAAAATACGTCCGTCAATCAGCAGTTTAGCTCCAGTGCCGACCCCGGGATTATCTACAAAATCATACCCTTGAAGCGCCATTCCCGACCATGGAGCAACACCGGTTCCGAGCAACGGCCAATAAGTTTTGGAATCTGGAGAAAATAAGAACCGGTGCTTGACGCTCTGTTGCGCCCACGGACTGTGTACGCCCAGCGACCAGACGCGGGCGACAATAACATGATCCCCCCGGGAAAGCGCAAGGTCATAAGTTTCAAAGAACCAGCTCTTGAGACAGCCGCGTTCGCTGCCGCGTCCGGTCAGAACACCATCGACGAACAGTTCATAGCGTTCATCGGCACTGACATGCGCACGGATATTCGCATCTGCTTCCAGCGTAAAACGCAAACAATAGGACGCAACCAGCGGCGGCCTGACGTCCGCCCCGGAAGCAATCCACCGGCAGGGCCATTCAGTTGCCGTATCCCATGGAGCCAGAGCAGGTTTTGGCAAATCCGCATACGGCGGAAAATCCAATATCGTTCTCATATTCATCGTTGTCATTAATTAATTTCCTCAAACAAATGCGGTTCCGGATTTGCGAGTTACGGCTTGATATTAATTTTATTTCTTAAATCAAAAAAGACATGCGGGAAACTGATTTTTTATCTTTTATACGCAATCATGTGTATTTCAATAGAAATTTAATCATGGCTTTTCATTTAAAAAATTCTCTGCGGGTCAACCGCAAGTCAATCAGGCACTTCGAATCAGGCGACGGCGTTATTTGGATAGTGGCATAGACGCTGTCCTCGATTTTCAGCAGTTCGACCGTCACGGCTTCTCCATCCACCGTAGTTGATTGCAAGTCCCAGCCATCCGGCAGCAGGATTCGCCACATGATCTCCTTCGGCCCCGGCATGGATTCCAGTCTCAGACGGCCGACAGCCTCGTCCCATGTATAGGTGTATTCCACGGCAGCCCTGGACGCGCCATAGACCAGGCGGACATGCGCCCATGGCTCACCGGTGGCGGCCCATCTGGGGGCAATCGTGACCCGCTCAAAACGGCAGCCCTCGTCCCTGACTCCCGCAAGACCGCCGGTCAACGCGTAGATCAGCGCCGCCGCGCCCCAGCCTGATGGCCCGCCGCCCTGGTTCCTGCCGTCCTTGTCGTAGAGGAAATACAGCGCTTTGTCTTCCGTTACTTTTTGCGCGATCCGCCGGAGAATGTCGACACCATAGGCTTCGCGGCCATGCTGAAAAGCGGCATGCGCCAGTTCGCCCGCCACGAAAGAGGCGATACCTCCGTTGATGTAGCTGCCTGCTTCACAGCGCTCGAAGCGGGGATAGCAGGGATGAATGCTGAACCACTCGGCGAACGAACCGGTCTGTTCGCGCAGTTCACGATAAGTATCGATAATGGAAACCGCCATGGAGTGCGTCGGCAAACCGCGGTTAATGTCGTAGGTATTGGACAGGCTCAGCATCTCTTCCTCCGGCATTCCGTAGCTGGTGGAATCCAGCGGATACTGGTGAATATAGAAACGGCCGTTCCAAAGCAGCTTGTTCGCGCGTTCCCGGAGTCCGTCCGCCTCCTTCAGCCAGCGCCGCGCCTGATCAGCATGGCCGCAGACCTCGTAAAGAAAAGCCAGTTGACGCATCGCTGCGTACAAGCCTGAATTGTCGCCATGCATAATACCCATGGGATCCGAAGGCATGATGTTGCGGTTGATACCGGAGTCGGGCCGGTCGAGAAAGTCCCAGGTGTCGATGGTGCGCGGACGTTTCATGAGACGATGTGTTTCATCCCAGCATTTCGGGTGCGAAATGCAGTAGCGAAGCGCTTTCTCCAGTCGCGGCAGATGCCGGGCGACCCATCCGGTGTCGCCCTCTGCCTGCCAGACCCGGTGCACTCCCTCTACAATCAAATATTCAATGTCCGCCTCGACTTCAATACGCAGCATCCCGTAACCAAGCTCCGGGGCTGAAAATTTGCAGGAGTCGTTGACATACGACATGTGTTCCGTGTTCATCCGGTCACCTGGAAGCGCCAGTATCTCGTAGAAAAAACCATCGCCTGTCTGATGTTCCAGCAGCAGGTCGAGAAAGCTCCGCAACTCGGATTCCCAGTAAATGGCTCCCTTCATTTCATGGATATGGTCGCGGACCCAGAGCGGACTCGCGCGAATCAAACGGTCGCCGCAACGCACAACGCGCGTGTCCGCGTCCACAATAGACCGCATTTTCTCGAACAGACGGTAATATGGAGAATCGGGACGCAGCGCAATAAACGAATCAAACATAATTGAAACTCCTTTTTCGAATTTAAATCACTAACCTCATTCCTTCAAAACCCATGCCGTATAAAGCCCGACCCGGGCAATCTTCAGCATAACATTAATATCATTCTATTTTGTATCCGCATTTACTACTGATTCGCGCCGCTTTCATCAGCGCAATAAAATCACCGGAGCAGATGTTATCCGGCATAATATAAACAGGATTGATTTCCATCGGCAGTTTTCCGGACTCCGGGTCCATACGGTTGCCCATAATGTCGCGAAAAATCAACTTTCCAGTACCTCCGGGAAATTCGATCATCTGTTTTCGATCGTTATCTCCATAGTTCCACATGCCGGCGACCGGAATGCCATTCCTTTCAAAAACATATAAGCGGTTTTCTCCGGGAAGTGTGACGTCCGTTACAAAACTTGAGCCTTCAAAATAAGTTGCGAGCGTATTGTAAATGACGAACAGACGGCTTGGCGCCGGCTTCAGGCTGCGGTCATTCCAGCTCTTAGGCGCGAAAATGGTCTGGCAGTAGGTGTCGTCCACCACACAGAAGGATTTGGCCACGCCATTGGCCAGATCGATAAAAAAACGGCGGGCGGCCTCATGTCCTTTAAGATCAAATGAGGAGTAATACTCGCCTCCTCCCGCCTCCGGGCTCAGATAAAAAAGTTCAGTGTTCCATAGTTCAAGCTTGCCGACACCATGGTCATGCATGATTTGACGAACCGAAGCAATCCCTTTTTCCGCGGAATAGTCGCTGGCTTCCTGACGCGAAGCATAGGGATGAAATGAGACCACATCGAAACAACCGGCGGCACCCATATCCAGACAATCCTTGATAAACTTGGCCATGTCGCCACCGCGATCGCCGGTAGAACAGAATCCGACAACCATGGCGTCCGGATCCGCCGACTTGATTGTTTCGTAAGCGGACCGGAGATAGGCGACATATTCTTTCGGGGTAAGCGCCATATTGGGTTCGTTAAGTATTTCCCAATGGGTGATGCGTCCCTTATATCTCTCGACACAGGCCCGGACATATTTTTTCCAGTCAGACAGACCGGGATAACATCTCGGCTTTCCGGTCAGTCCGGATTCCCTGAACCCGTAGCGGTCCTGAATCCAGCGCGGAAGATATGCATAGCGGGCAGCGGGGTTTTGATCCACGGAAAAGGATGGCCCCAGGACAGCCATGATCCGTATGCCGCGCTTCATCAATTCGGCAACCATCAGGTCGCTGACGCTCCATTCGAACTCGTTTTCACGCGGCTCAATCCTGCCCCAGTCCAGCATGCCGCTTTCACCGCCCCAGGTCCGCATCCAGCGCTCGCCGGTTTCCGCCCGGAAATCAAAAATATCTTCCGCGGAAGCCCCCCATAAACGCCAGGTTTGCTGCGTCGCCCAGTTACTGGCATACCAGTTCGCCTGCACCGACCACTGTCCGCAGACAGTAAACCCCTTGACGGGCCTGGTTGTTTTTACGGAATCAATCACGGCAAATTCGAAACTTCCGTTATCGAGGATAGCTCCGGTTTTCGCATCCCTGCCCTGCCAGGAAAAAATAAATTCGCCGCGTCGTCCGGGATTGATATTAACCGGCTCTGAACTGGTATTTCCGGCTGGCGCCGTGATTGCAGTTGTTCCATTGGTCAGCGGGCGCTCAAAATAATCGTCGATAATCTGGTATTCGACTTTCAACTCACGGGGTGCGGCATTGTTTCGCACTAGAAATCTGACCGGATAGGGTTCGTTTACGGATATCGTATAGTAGCGCAGGAGTTCTTTTTTCAGTCCGATTTCAATATCGGACGGCCGGTATTCGGAACTTTTGCCGCTCGAAATTTGGACGGCATCAAGCCATAACGAACCATCAAACCCCTTCGCGGTGCTGCCGGCAACGCCTATTTGAAGGTAGTACCAGAGACGGTTGACAGGGATTGTCACCCTGGTCGAATATTGCCGCCATTCCGTATCAACAGTAAATTTATCGCCGAGGACATTAAAATTACGATTCAATTGATTAATCAGTTCGACGCTGGCCGTTGCTTTCCGGGAAGCCTTCATCCACAGCGAAAGCGTATAGGTTTCACCGGGGGTAAGTGGAATATCGCCCGAGGTTAATGCCCAACTGTCCGCGCCGGGATTGTCGATGCGCAGACTGTATTCCCCGTGCACTTTTTCTTTATTATCAAAGACAGGGGGAAGATAAATGAGATTTGACAGCGCAGCGCCATTGCCGGGCAAATATGCTGAGCGGGTGAACGCCCACCATTCCAGACCGGTTTCAAAGCTGGAGTCTTTGATGAGATTTCTACCCGGGTTCTGAAGTAAACCAGCTGCGGCCATTCCGGGCGCGGCGAGCGCCTCAACCGTCAGGTCTGCAAAAAAAACTGTCGTGCCGGCCGGCACATTCCCTAGAAAGAAGTCAGGAGCGCGAACGGCTTTACCAGCAGTGGACTCCATGCAGTTGATGTTCAGCGATACCTTTTTCCATTCGGCGGGAATAGTGAAGAACACATCGGCGGGAGCGCTGTACCCTGACCATGGAGCCTGGGAGATGACGAACACCGCTTTCGCTTTTACTTCCCTGGTTGCTCTGGTCCAAAACGAGATACGATATTTTACACCTTCCTTAAACGATACATTCGGAGCGAACCACAGCTGGGTATCGGCACCGTCAGAACGTTCGGAAGCTGAAACGATGACCGCTTTGATAGCGCCTTTTCCGCCCGGAAAGGCCGCTTCCGGGTCAAGCGAAAACTCAGCCTTGCTTATTTTTTCCGACACAAAGCTGGAAACAGTATCCGGCAAGTATTTGAGCACGTCAAGATTCAGCCTGGCCAGGATTCCTCCGGCAGCCTGGCCGTCCGTTCCGTTCTCCATAGCGTTGTCCGCAGCATGGGTGTTATCCGGCGTATTGACCACAGTCAGAGTGAGATTGTCATACCAGACTTTTCCGGTAACTCCCTCCATGCCCAGCTGGATCAATATCTGCTTCGGGTTTTCAGGCAGTTTAACGCGCACGGAATATTTTTTCCAGCCGAAGTTCCCGTCTGGCAGCGGACGTCCGGGCCACTCTTTTTTCCCGTCCGCGTTCTCCCAGGGCAGACGCAAAAGGAGTCCGCTATGCGAAGGCTTGTCTTTCTGTGATATGTCCCCCGCGCGGATCATCGCAGAGAGCTCAACCGTGCATCCGCCAAGGTTTTTGACCGGAATGCGCGCATGCACATAGACGCTGCCTTTTCTACACTCCACCAGCATGGCTTTGCCTTCAAATCCGTTGTCGAAACTAAAGGGTCCGTCGATGAAGCGTTTGCCGGCCGCGGCTTCGTCGTTGAAATTTTCGGAAAAGATGACCGTTCCCGCGGGGTTGGTTTGCGTTCCGCCGGTTGCTTCCTTAGCTGTCTCACCGCTATATAATGCATGGGACAACATCATGCCCGTTATCAAAATCAGCATTCGAAAAAACATGGGGGTATCCGTAATCTTTTATGTTTAGTATCTTTGTTTTAGACTTCTATGTTTTAAACGTTTTTAAATTAACTACTTGCTTTCAGGTTTATTTTATTCTGGTTCCTGGCTGTTCTCCCGCTTTGCGGGATCCCGCAGGGCGGGACCGGTTATTGGAAATTCCTGCCTTGAGTAGGGCGGTTTTACCAAAACCGCCTTTTGAGCCAGTTTCGGCGAAACTGACCTACTTGGCTTCCTGCTTTTACTTGGATATTGGATATTCCGTGTTGGTTATTGGTTATTGAATATTGGTCTCTGGTTTTAAGTTTTATCCTGACTGACTTCTCTGTCTTTCAGGTTGCGGGCAAAGACCGCCTTAAAATTTCCGGTCGGTGTACCACATTACACCCTGATTCCCGGCCGGTTTACAAATAGTGAACCATTGACGGCTCTCCACATGTCCATCGAAAAAAGTGACGTTGGCACTTTTGTATCCGACGTGGCGATAGGCGGTTTCACTGGTGATACGCGCGGCGCTGTACGTTTCCAGATATGTCCAGTATGAATTTCCGCTCTGATTGGGATCGCTTGCCCAGAATGAAACCATAAAATCAAATGCATCGACAAATGCCAGCTTTAGCGAAGGATTGACTACTTTCGGCAGAAAATGACCGCGATAATTGAGCGTTGCCCAGTTGGCGGCGAAATCTTCATAATTCATGCCGTATGAAGTCGCGATATTGCCGTACGTGGATACTGCCGCGTACAATGCGTTGGGGCATAACTTTTTCGTGGACCATTGCTGATTCGGATCGCTCTTGACTTGCAGATAAGACATGAATTCAGGATTTTGATACCATCCGTAAACTCCCTTTATACTAACCGGCACATAGAAATCTCTGTTCGAATTTGCGTACAATGCCGCGGCGGTGCCCATTTGTTTAAGATTGCCGGTGCACTGAATAGCCCGGGCTTTTTCCCGCGCTTTGTTGAGCGCCGGAAGCAGCATACCGGCGAGGATCGCGATGATGGCTATCACCACGAGGAGTTCGATTAAAGTAAAACCTCTAATCATCAACGAGTTGCAACTTATCGGTTCTACCTCATCGACCAAACCGTGCGTGCGGTTTTCCCTCACACGGCTTTCCCCCTGTTCTTCTTCGTTTGGCATTCGCTTAGTTTTTGAGTAAATACGGTACATACAGTAGCCCCCTTTCATAAAAGAATTTGTTTTGCCATATTTGGCTGCATTGCTGTTCCTTACGATTTTTGTGTCTTCTCCAGAATATCCTTAATTGTTTGCAGGCGAACTCCGTTATTTCCAACGCCGCCTCGTAGCTGTTTCCAGCTTTGAAGTATTCCGCCCATCCCCGCAGTTTGCGGTTCACTTCGGTTATTACTTCGGATAACTCTTTTCCTGTCGGGATTTCTTTCACCGCCGATTTGATTTTATCTCGTATCTTCTGCATACTCTTTGCTCTGGGATACTTAATGCGTATCAATCGTCCTTGTTTCTTTGAAAATGCTTCCCGATAGGTGAAGCCCACAAAATCGAACGTTTCCCGCACATGCCGGATTTTCGTCTTTTCTTCGTTCAGCGTCAATTTAAGTGCTTCAAGTTGACCCTTCAAGGTTTTGAGTACCCAGCGCGCTTGTGTTTCGCTTTTGCATAGCAATACCATGTCATCCGCAAATCTCACTAATTTCACGCTCGCATTTCCGTGCCACAGCTTGTCTATCTCATTGAGATAGATATTGCTCAGCAGCGGACTAAGCACTCCGCCTTGCGGGGTTCCTCGTTCCGGAGTTGTGACTATGCCATCTTCGAGTATTCCGGCTTTTAACCATTGCTTTATCAGCCATAGTATTCTTTTGTCGCTCACGCGCCGCCTGACCAATTCCATTAGCGCATCGTGGTCTATAGTGTCAAAATAACTCTTCAGGTCTACATCCACCACCCACTTGTGCGTGTTGCTGTATCTGTGCACGAGTTGTGCAGCCTCTTTGTTATTCCTCCGGGGCCTGAACCCCAGCGAACAATCAAGAAAGTCTGCCTCAAACAGTGGTTCTATTATCAGTTTCACCGCCATTTGAGTCACCCGGTCTTTCAATGTCGGTATTCCGAGCGGACGTTTTCCGCTTGTACCTTTCGGGACATACACTCGTCTTATGACATTGGGCAGATACTGGTCATTCTCCAGCTCGCTTTGCAATTCCGCCAGAAACTCGTCAACGTCCGCCGCCTTGATCTCGCCTATTGTTTGTCGATCAACTCCGGGCGCTCCTCCATTGGCGCTTACCCGCTTCCACGCTTCTTTCAATGTTCGGGGATTGCATACATGATTATGTATTATCCCGAATTTCCTGCCAAAACTTTGTTTGGCCACGCGATATAGTTTCCGCTGCAAAGTCCTAAGCCAACTCATTGGATGGTTTTGAGCCTTTGGGGCATTCATCGCTGCTTACCTCTTTACATCTGAAACATTCATACAGGCTAATGCCCCTTTGCTATATTGGCATTTCTCCAATAATCCTCGCTACTATTGGCATCTCCGACTTCCTGTTCAACTTCAGCTACGTTTTCAGCATTACGCTTTGCGCGTCAACTTACCCTTCCGGGATTGAACAGGCTCTCTCCAGTTGCTCTCACCAACTTTCTTAACGTGTCGTCTCCTTTTACACCGTGAGCGATATTGATGCACTTATCCATTTGCTTCTCAATATCCAGCGGTCTTCGCACATCGAACAGATGCTCGACTCACTCAAAATCAACACCTCTGACAGTTATTACCGGTGTTTTACCTTTACGATGCTTACAGTAGTTCGTCTTCCTGCGACCCGTTAATTTGCCTCGCTGCTCTGACTGCCTTAAAGTCCGCTGTTGCCAGCTTTCCCGTCCCGCAACTTTATCCTCACGCGTTAGCCAGTGGCTAGTGATTAGGCTACATACCTGAAATGGACAATTGGTATGGACGAAACATTTCATTCGTCTAGTTTAGTGATACCTTACCTGGACACACGTTCGATAAGCGTGAAATGTCTTTTTCTCATAATAACGTATCCTTTAAGTATTTTATTAATGTATCAATTTTCATTCTGGTCTTTTGGTGATTACCAATGCCGAATATGACATTGCCGGCGATTTTCATTTTTGTTTTTCAGCATTCCTTTCAATTTTACCCCTTAATTTTGATGTTATATTTATAACCGTGTTCACTGGCATCGACCTGGACACTGCCGCCGTTGATTCACGCAATACCAGCTCCGGGCTGAATCTGCGGCAAACTTCCGGACCGGTTATGCTGCCTTCGATTCTTTCAATCAACTGCAGCGTTCCTTCATACCCCATCTGCACCAGCGGATGGCGAATCGTCGTTAAAGCCGGATCCATATACAAACAGTACTCGGAATCATCAATACCAATCACGCTGACAGAGTATGGAATATTTATCCGTTCATGGATTAACCGTTTCATCGTTGCAATCGCCACCAGATCGTTATAACCGATGATCGCCGTAGGCGCGGCATCTCCCAGTGACAAAAAATGTTCAGCTCCGTAATATCCCTCCAGGCCGCAGTAATCATCTTCCTTTGTTAACTGTCGCGGACAATAAGCGGCGGTGAAAACCAGCCGTTCATCATCAGCCAGTTCATATTCCTTTACCGCATCCCGGAATGATTTAACCCGCAGGACCGAGTCAAATTCAGGATGCTCCAGACACGATCCGATAAAACCAATCCGCCGGTGACCAAGTGCGGCCAGATGTTCAACCGCCAGCCGTACCGCCGCAATATTGTCAAACATCATCTTATCCAGCCCGGCTTTGGGCCGGTTAAAATCAATTGCCACCACGTTGGAAGTCACTCGCAGCAATGCATCTATCCACGGTGCATTCACGTCGGCGTGAAGCAGCAATACACCGTCAATCCGGCGCTCGGAAATCTTTACAGCACAAGCCTCCGGCACTCCCTCGCTGCTCAGATTAATCAGGAGAAGATCGTATTGACTTTTGCGCGCGGCCTGTTCTATTCCTCTAAAAATTTGCATTTCGTAAGAATTGCCCAACTGACACCCCGGCACATTTTGCACATAGATGCCAAGCGTCCGCGAACGGCTGGTTTTCAGACTGCGGCTGGAAAAATTCGGATGGTATTCAAGTTTTTTCGCAATATCGATTATCCGCGCATGTGTTTCTTCGCTAGCCAGAGTATTGCCTTTGGCGCCATTAAGCACCGTAGACACCACCGCCGCCGAACATCCAGCCTCGCGGGCGATATCTTTCAAGGTAACTCGTTTTTCCAGTCGCATGTGCATTTGCTATCCTTAACTAAACGTTTAATTAGATTATAATGCCACACAAATTATTTGTCAATAGCAATTCCATGATATTGACAATAAAATTATGCAATCATTGTAAATACGTATGGTATTTTGCGGCAAAATAAAAAATATTGAAAAAATGTTATTTTTCACGCCCTGCCCTATTGACAGCAAACGATTGCAGTATTATAATCTAATTACTGCAATCGATTGCAGTACAATGCAGGGATGGAAAAATAAATGAACCGGATTTACACAATTAAAGACATTGCAGCCAGGGTTGGCGTTTCGCCGAGTACCATCTCCAGGGTACTGAGCAACTCCCCGGCAGCCAATGTGGTAAGTGAAAAAACCCGGAAGCATATTCATACCGTTGTCGAAGAACTTGGCTATGTTCCCAACGTCAACGCCAGCCGCCTGGTCAAGAATAAAACTAATTTAATCGGTGTCGTTATTCCAGGCTCAGGAATGGAAGGAGCCAATGTTCACGGCTCAGTGCTGGTTGACCGTGTTTTCAACGTCACTCTTGGCGGCATCGAAAGCGTGCTCAAGAATAACAATTACCGCATTCTGCTGATTTTCAAAAATGACAAATTTGTGGAAAATAAAGAATATCTGCGGCTGTTCCGGGAAAACAGTGTTGACGGCCTCCTGGTATGGGGAGCGCGTTTCAATGATAATTACTGGAAAGAAGTCGCCGAATATAACCTGCTGCTGATCAACAGCCATTGTGAACATTACGACAAATTAAATTATATCGGGCATGACAATGTCGCGGCCGCCCGCGCAATTACCAGAAATCTGCTTCATCAGGGCTATCGCCAAATCGTTTATTTGGGCGGCAACAAAGAAATATCAATTATCCGGGAACGCTTCGAAGGGTATCAAGCAGCGCTGGCGGAAGCCGGCGTTCCGTTCCGTCCTGAATTATGCTTCTTCGATGAGTTTGACAGCAATGCCATCAACCGGATTACCGAACAGATAGTTACAGGAAAACTGGACGCCGATGCCATCCAGTGCTTTTGCGACGGCGTTGCCCTGCACTGCGGCAACAATCTGATGAATCGCGGTTATCGCATCCCGGAGGACATTATTCTTACCGGTGGCGACCGGATTGAAGACGAGTACGCCGCCATGACCGCCTGGAATTTTTCATTCCCGACTTTCAGACTTAACAGCTTCCGCATGGGCGAACTGGCTGCGCAGAAACTGCTGCAGAAAATCAACGGCGACACCATGCCCCCTATCCGGGAACTGCTGCCGGTTGAACTGGTGGACCCGCAAACCATAAATGACAAAATTGAACATAAAGCATTAAACAAGGAGAAAAGATCATGTCCGTCCCGGGAATTGATTCCGGTTTAACTGTAAGTTTTGCAAACCATAAAAGTAAAATTGGCTATAAACAATCAACCAAAGGAAATAAGATCATGAAACGGCAAAAAGTTTTTACGCTCATCGAACTCCTGGTAGTCATAGCTATCATCGCAATTTTAGCCTCGATGCTGCTGCCGGCGCTCAACAAAGCCAGAATAAAAGCCAGGCAGACTTACTGTCTCAGTAATTTGAAACAGCTTGGGGCCGCTATTGGCATGTATACCAATGATTATAATGGTTTTACGCCAATTCCTACCCATAATAACGCCGGCGGCGCAGTCGACGTGGGATATTCCTGGGATTACAATCTGATGCAATATACAGGAAAGGGTAAATCGAATGTGTTTTCCTGTCCGGAAGACATACAGCCGCGCCAGTTCTATGTTACAAGCCGTGCGCCTAATTCATATATTATCAATGCACCAGCCGGAACCACTATATTTGTGAAGTCAAATCCGACAGCCGCGGATATGACTGAGATGCAGCGCAGTCCGGCCGGGAAAAAGATATCGAATATCAAAACGGCGTCTGTTACTATGATGTATGTATGCGCCAACATCGGATTCATGCAGGCCAATGTTACCAATCCTCCATATGTCGGCGATAGTTTGCCGGTAGTCGTCACATACAATACAACCAATGACAGTACTCAGGGATTTGGTTATCGGTATGGCATTTACGCCACCGCGCACAGTGGTGGAACAACAGCGGTTAAAGTAGATGGAGGGGCACGGCAATACAAGATGCAGGAAGTTGAAGGTTTCAATTCGGCAATCGACGGCAATAAACCAAGCCGAACAAATTGGTGGATTAATGGATTATAATCATCTATAGTTGTCGCCAAAAAATGTGGGAGAGTCGATTGATTGAGTTCCATTTATTTAACTATTCAGCTATTATAATTTATTATGAAAGATCAAAAGGTCAAAATTATGTTTGCGGGAGTCAATAAGTTGCGTTGGAGTTGGGCTTCATGCCTGCTGGTATCGGGATTGATGCTGCATGGCGGCGAAGAATCGGAAAAGAAAGCGGACAAAGACATCAAGTTATACTTTGAGTTCAAAGGAGCAGAGGCCATGTCGGGCTGGGGAAAGACTGTTACGACAACGCCGTCCCCGGATGCTGACTATTTGGGTTTGACCGGAAATGGGTGGGATTCCAAGATATTTCACAGTATCAGTTTGCCAGCTGGACAGTATACGTTTTCCGCCTGTGGCAAAGGACGGGTGTTGAACCTGACGTTGCGTGACGGATGGGATAAAAAACGGCCATTGTTTGAAATGAATCTCTCCCGCGACGACTGGCGTACCGATTGGCGTCCATTCGTATTGGAGCGTCCCATGAAAAATGGTATTCTGCTGGTCAATGTAGGCGATAAGGATCAAGTGGCGGCAGCGATCAAATGGATTCGGATTGAAGCATCTCCGGTAATTGAAGAACCGAATTTACCGCCAGCCGCCGAACTGGAGAAATCACGCCCGGTTCCGGCGACAGTACGTGGTTGCACATTGTTGGACGGAGATCATTTTAACGATCTGCACAAATGGGGTGCAAATATCTCGCGTTACGTGATACGGCTGAAACCGGAATTGGACAAGCAGGGCTTGGCAACATATGCGCCGGATTGGGAAAAACAGTTGGACAAGGTGGAGCAATACCTGCTTGCCGCCAGGGCGTCAGGAGTAAAAGTGGTATTATTTCTGGATGGAAGCAGTTTTGCGGATCAATATTCCGCAACATCCGGCGAATTCTGGTCTGACCCCGGCCTGGCTCCGTTGATGGGGAAAGTATGGCAGGGGATTGCGCAACGGCTGTTGTCTTATCGTGATGTTATCTGGGGTTATGATCTATTCAATGAACCGCTGGACTGGACGCAGATGCCCAATCCGCCGAAGCAGTGGCGCGAAATCGCCAAGTCCGTCATCAGGGATATTCGCACGGTTGACCAGCAAACCTGGATTATATATGAATGCGGCCCCGGCGGTTTATGCTGGGGATTTGCCGGCCTGAAGCCGCTGCCGGATACGCGGATTATTTACAGCGGACATTTCTACGAACCACACGAATTTACGCATCAGGGGGTTTTCGATTTGCGCGGAACGGATCTGGCGGAAATTAAGGCGAAGACTGGTGTCCGCTATCCCGGTACGGTCAATGGCATATACTGGTGTAAAGATCAGATAAGATCGGGATTGACGCCGGTGCGGGAATTTCAACTTAAGTACCGGGTTCCGATTCTGATCGGGGAATTCAGCGTGATCCGCTGGGCACCGAAAGAGGATGCTGCGGCTTACCTGGGGGATGTGATTGAAATTTGTGAAGAATATCAATGGTCCTGGATATATCACGGTTTCCGGGAATGGCACGGTTGGAGTGCTGAACACGATGAAACATTCGCCGTTCATGATGCAAAAGTGGCGCCGGTTAATTATGAAACCGAACGGGCAAAAGTCATCAAAAGAGGCCTGGCTCGAAATAGTCCAGCTTCGCAATAGTACCAGAAACTGGAAATCGAACCATGAATCGAGCTAATATCAATCCTGGAATATATCCGTTCTGGTTCTGGAACGGACTGGAGACCAAACCTGAAATCGTCCGGCAACTGCATCTCGCGCAAACCGCCGGGTTCCGCGGGCTGGCGATCCATGCCCGAACCGGCAACCAGATACCATATCTCTCGTCCGCATGGTTCAATCTGGTTCGCCATGCCTGCCAAACCGCTCGCGGTCTCGGATTGAAAATCTGGCTGTATGACGAGGACGGATATCCCAGCGGGACAGCTGGAAACCGAATTCAGGCTGAACATCCGGAACTCCGGCAGCAGTATCTTACTTTTCGCTATTGTACGGCCGCCCAGTGTGAACGGGAACCGGCAGCTTGTTTTGAGGATACCACTTTCCGCCGAATTGACCATGCAACGGTTCCCGGCGATACCGGAGTCCTGGTGTTCGAACTTCGCTATTTGGACAGCTATGTTGATACGCTGAATCCGCTGACGGCTGAATTTTTCCTCAAACTCACCCATGAACGGTATTACGAGGAACTGTCGGAATTTTTCGGCAATACGATCGAGTGCGTCTATACCGATGATATTGATTCCAAGATGGTTCTGGCTTCCGGCCTGCCATGGAACGGCGGGATTAACGAGGAATTCAGGCGACAATATGGCGAAGAGTTGATCGACCTGCTGCCGCAACTGGTTGAACCGCTTTCTGACGCCGGCGCGGTCCGCATCAGATATCGTCAATTGGTACAGCAATTGTTCATCGACAACTTTGTCCGGCCCATCGCCGCCTGGAGTGCCCGGCATCAGGTTGTTTTCACCGGTCATCTTTCCGGCGATGAAGGTCCGCTGACGCGAATCGTTAACGAAATCGGTTCGGTCATGCCGTTCCAGATAGCTGAAGATATCCCCGCTATCGACGATTATCTGGCGGTGATGGACGATTGTCGTTATTTGAACCGGACAAGGAATCATAATGGGTTGTATCCAGTGCCATTGTTCAAAAGCGGCGCATCGGTTGCCCATCAATTCGGCAACGGCCTTTACTCGTGCGAGAGCATGGCCGGCCTTGGCTGGGATTATACGATGGACAGGCAGGACAGGCAGATATTGTTTGAGCTTGCCATGGGAGTAAACATCATTACTCCCCATGCGGCTTATTACACTATTGGCGGACCTGGCAAACAGGATCATCCGCCAAGCTATTTTTTTCAACAACCGTACTGGCCGCAATGGCCGGAACTGGCGTCGAAATGGACCCGGATCGCGGAGTTGCTGCTGCGCGGCCGGTTTCTGGCGGATACACTGGTGCTGTACCCGTCATCCTCGGCCTGGGTCGTCCATGACGGCAATCATATCATTCCAGGCTTCTGCCCCAGGCAAAAGCCAAGCGCAATGAGTCCGACCGGGATCGAAGATGCTCTGGCGTCCATAACGGTAGAACTGTTGCGCTTGAAAATAGGGTTTGATCTGGCCGACGAATTTATCCTGGCTGAAAAGGGGCGGTTCGCGAATGGTTGCATCCATGTTGGCGGAATGAGCTACCATACGGTCATAATTCCGCCGTCTGTCAATCTGGTGAGCGGCGTGGTCAAGCTACTGTCCGGATTTTCACAGTCGGGAGGAATGGTGATCAATTTTGCCGACACGGCAGTAGCATTCGAACCGGCCGGTTCCGGTGGATGGCGTGTGGCGCTGGCAGACAAACTGATCCCGGATGTCGTCCTTAAGTCTCCGTCCGGCGACGATCTGACAGAAATACTGGTTCATGGACGTATCAACGAGGAAGGAAAGGAATTGTTTCTGCTGAACCTGTCGGATACGGATAAAACTCTCATGGTTAGTCAGAACCGCACTTTTGCAATTTACGACCCACGGGACGATGAAATTATATGGGAAGGGATTTCCTGGCCGACAAACTTTATGCTTCCGGCCTGGGATTGCTGTCACGTCCTTCCAGCCGCGTTCGCCATGGAGAAACGGCATAAAGAATTGAATTTAACCCGCTTTGTCCTACTCAAAGATGACAGCGGCATTGAATTGACGATGACAACAATCGCTCCGGAACAGGATAATGTGGCTGTCTTGCGGTCCAATCAGGAAAATCCGAAGGTTTTCGAGTTTGCCACGGCAGACGACCGGATTGGCATTAAGAAAATATTTGCCGAGGATTCTGATTTCCATAATCTGCTGCTGAACGGGAGGCATTTGTCTTCAGAACCGGCAGAAGCACACCCTTGCGATCCGTGCTATCGCGGGGCTGGACTGGAGCTTGACTTACCGGCGGGCAGTAACCGCCTGGAACTGACGAGTCTGACCAGAACGGTCTATCTGACCGGCAATTTTCTCGTCTCGCATGAAAACGGCAAGACGGCGCTTAAAGATATGGCGGGCGGGCGGTTTGAACCCGGCAATCTAGCCGAACAAGGATTGCCGTTTTACTGGGGGTCGATAATTTACGAGACCGTCTGGATGGCAGAACAGCCGGTATCGGCGGCATGGCTCGATCTGGGAACGGTATTCGGCGGCGTGGAAATTATAATAAACGGCAATCCGGCGGGCGTGTTGCCTGCTTCGCCGTTCCGGCTGAATATTGCTGTTCATCTAAATATCGGCCGCAATATTATTCGTATCCGGCTCAGGAACACGGCGCAGAATTTCATCAGGCCGTTTCAAGGCGACAAATTTGCGCCTGCCCCGTTTGGCATTTACGGGCCGGTAAAGTTAATAGTGAGCGGACCATTTAGTAATCTGAAGTTTTCCTGAAAATTGAAATTTTAGTTCATGAAGCCCATCTGAAAATTGATGAGCAGACGAATTTAACGGCGGGGATGAGTCCTTCGGGGCATCTCCCC
>CAIMFA010000636.1 GCA_903840185.1 uncultured Lentisphaeria bacterium
ACAGATAATAAAGCAAAATTGAAAATCGCAAGCGGTTAACTACCGCTTTCAATTTTCAATTCAGTTTTGATTTTTGGATTTATCTGTGTTTATCTGTGTTCATCTGTGGTTAAAAATGGTTCAATGATTCAGTTTGCGGAAGGCCGCGGGGCTGATATTGCGCAGATTGGTAAAAACGCGGGTAAAGTAATAACGGTCGCAGAATCCGCTCATTTCGGCGACATCCTCGATGCTGTGCTTAGAATAACGCAGCAGCATACAGGCTTTGGTAACCCGCTTATGCGCCAGAAAATTCTGCGGCGACATACCGGTCTGCTCTTTGAACAAACGGGCAAACGCATTCTGGCTCATGCCGGAGATTTCCGCCAGAGTTTCATTGGATATTTTCTGCTGCATATTCTTTTCAATAAAATTAACCACCTCAATCACCCGGCGGTCATTCCATGATTCAACCAGATCGGACTGCGGCACTCTGGCAAGCAGCGTATAACAGAGCGCAAGCAGCGGCATCGAGATCGTGCGGATGGATTCCGGCGGCTCTTTCAGGTATCCGATGATCATATTGAGCAGCTTGCGCTCTTCAACGCTGATATCAAACGAATAGATTTTGCCGGGGCAGAAATCGTAAGGTTCACCCGCCTGAAAATGGATGTAAAAATGTTCAAACGGATTGTCATTGCCGGAACTGAATTCAGTATCCGGGGAAATCAGCAAAAACTTTCCCGGCTCGAGCAGATATTGATTTTTGCCGTAAGTAATGGAAGCGCCTTTACTGGTATTGGTATATATCCGCCAGAACGGAGCGGACAGATTTAAATATTTCCAGTGCTCGATCACTTCCTGACGGCAAAGCAGAATCCGGATATTCGGATTATAATAATCTTTTCCTTCAAATTGCTTTTTTTTCATATATTCTCCAACAGTTCCGAGTTCAGCCGCAGAGCGAACAAACTGCCAGCCCGCCTTTCGAGGTTTCTTTAAATTCCCTGGACATTCCTTTGCCGGTTTCCAGCATCGCTTCTATTACTTCATCAAAATTCACTTTCTGCTTTTTAGGATCGCCCACCGACGCCAGCAGATATGCGTTGTAAGCCGTTACCGCGCCAACCGCATTGCGCTCAATACATGGAATCTGGACATAGCCGCCAACCGGATCGCAGGTCATGCCGAGATGATGTTCCAGAGCGATTTCAGCAGCGGCTTCAATAACATCCATAGATTTGCCGTTGACATAACTGATCATGGCGGCAGCCATGGAGGCGGCAACGCCGATCTCGCCCTGGCAGCCGACTTCGGCGCCGGAAATACTGGCGTTGCGCCTGGCGATGAAAGCCACGGCGGCGGCAACCATCAGCCCTTCGCGCAAAAGCTTCTGCGGGACTTCATGATAATTCTTCAAAAAATAAATGATCCCCGGAATAACCCCGGCGGAGCCGGACGTTGGCGCGGTAATAATTTTGTGACCGGCGGCATTTTCCTCCGACACCGCCATGGAGAACGCATTCAGCAGCGCCAGAAAACGGTCCACATCCTGATGCATATGCACGGCGCGTTTATAAAACGCCGCCGCTTTCCGCTGCAAACCGATAGGCCCCGGCAGGACGCCTTCCGTGTGAATACCGCGTTTGACGGAATCTTCCATGACTGCGATCAAATTGTCAATCTTCGCACTTATTTCGTCCGCGGACAAGCCGCTGACTGCGGACTCGTTTTTCATCAGCAGTTCGATAAGCGGAATATCATATTTTTCCGTCAGCCGGATCAATCCGGCCATATTTTTGTACCGGAATGCCGGAAGACGGGTTTCCGGTTCTGATTCCCCCTCGCCGCGGATAAAGCCGCCGCCAATGGAATAATATATTTTCCCAAGCATGACCTTGCGTCCGGATTTCAGTTTTATGATGAGCGTGTTCTGATATGGAAAATCATGATCCTTCCCGTCAAAAATTATATTCTCTTTGCAAAAATTGATTTTATGTCTGCCAAGGGCGATCTTATACGTTTTCCCGGACTTAGTCAGCAGTCCGAGCAATAAATCAGTATCACAGGTTTCCGGTTTCTGTCCGAGCAGTCCGGCCAGCACGGCTTTGTCCGTGCCGTGTCCTTTACCGGTAGACGCCAGGGAACCGTAAAGCGTGACTTCAATTTTATCGGATTTATCCAGTTCGGCAGCCGGAAGCTGTAAAGCACAAGCGATAAAATGACCGGCCGCTTTCATCGGGCCGATGGTATGAGAGCTAGAAGGCCCGGGGCCGATCTTGAAGATGTCAAAAACAGATGTATTTATCCCGTTATCCATTAATGAGCCTACCCTTTCCACAGATGTTCAATGAGAATCTTTACACCGATAAGAATAATAACCAGTCCGCCGGCAAATTCAAATTTTCTTTCAAAGAGATGTCCGAACAATCTGCCGATATAAACTCCGGCGACGGAAGCAATGAAAGTCACAATCCCCATCATGGAGACCGAAAGCAGAAGCGGAACATTGACGAAAGAAAAAGTCACTCCCACCGCCAGCGCGTCAATACTGGTGGCCAGCGCCATGATGAACAGTATTTTCAGATTAAACGGATCGGCCGGTTCATCACCCTCTTCTTTGGGTTGACATGCCTCATAAATCATTTTACCGCCGACTAACCCGAGCAGGACAAAAGCCGCCCAATGGTCAAATGCTTCAATGAATTGCTTGCAGGCATTGCCGCCGCACCAGCCGATCAGCGGCATCAATACCTGAAAACCGCCGAAAAAAGCGCCCATCAGCAATGCCTGGCTGAATTTGATTTTTTTTACCACAACGCCTGCGGAAACTGATACTGCAAAAGCATCCATTGCGACGCCGAATGAGACCAGCAGGATTTCCAGAAATGACATATTAAATCTTTAATTTCATAGTTATATTGTTTATAATAGAAGTCAGGAGTCAGAAGTCAGGAGTCAGAATGGAAAACATAAATCAAAAGACAGGAATGGGACTGATAGGACTAATAGAATTGATGCGTTTTACCTAACACCTAACACCTAACACCTAACCACCTGCTTTGTATCTTATTCTGAATTCTGAATTCTAACTTCCGGCTGCTGTATCCTGTATTATTCTGACTCCTGTCTCCTGACTCCTTCTACCTTCACTCTTGCTATTGATTATCGAATAAAAGCGCCAGAATAGCTTTCTGGACATGAAGCCTGTTTTCCGCCTGGTCAAAAACAATCGAGCGATGCGAGTCCATCGCCTCATCCGTAATTTCCATGCCGCGATGGGCAGGCAGACAGTGGAGAATCCTCACATCCGGAGACGCGGCCTCGATAAGTTCAGAGTTTACCTGATATGGCTGCAACATTTTGATTCTGCTTTCAGCTTCTTTTTCAAATCCCATACTGACCCAGACGTCGGTATAAATGTAATCGGCGTTTTCGACCGCTTTCAACGGGTCCTTCTCCCAGACCGCAGTACCAGGGCCGATATCGGCGTCAAGCAGAGCCTGCGACGGATTAAAGCCTTCCGGCGCGGCAATCACCAGATTAACGCCGGTCATCCTGCAGGCGGTAATCAGTGAATTGGCGACATTACTTCTGCCGTCGCCGCAGAAGACCAGTTTTACGCCTTCGAGTTTTTCGCTGTACTCATAAATTGTAAACAGATCGGCGAGAATCTGGCACGGATGATACTCGTTCGTCAAAGCATTGATGACCGGAATAGTCGCATGCTTCGCCAGCTCCACGATCTCAGACTGATGATATGTGCGGATTACAATGGCGTGCAGATAGCGGCTCAATACTCTGGCCGTATCGGCAATGGATTCTCCGCGCTCCATCTGGAGTTTGCCCTGATCAAGATAAAGCGGCGATCCGCCAAGCTCCCTGATCCCGACCTCAAAAGAAACTCTGGTACGGGTCGAGGACTTGGCGAAAATCATTCCGACGCTTTTGCCCTGCAGCGGAAAATAATCAGAATTCTCCCGCTCGCGTTTGAGCTTGGCGGAAAGTTCAAAGATTTTGTAAAGCTCTTCACAGGTAACGTCTTCTACTGTTAAAAGATTGCGAAACATTTTTCACTCCACTGAATTTTTAATAATTAAATCAGTCTCAGCTTCCAACCGCGGCAAAACTCTTGTCCATAATCGCTATCGCCTGGTCAATCTCGTCCTTCGATACGGTCAAAGGCGGCAGCAGCCGCAGTACATTCTCGCCGCAGGAAAGAGTGATCAGACCGTTATTCATCATTTCCGCCATCAGCCTGGCGACTTCACAATCCATAACCACGCCGATCATCAGGCCTTTGCCCCTTACTTCCTTCATAAACTTGTACTTCTTAGCAAGTTCAAGCAGTTTTTTCTGTAAATATCCGCCCTGCTTGACGCAGTTTTCAAGCACTTTTTCTTTGCTGATCGTATCCAGTACAGCGCACCCGGCGGCACAGGCCAGCGGAGTTCCGCCGAAAGTACTGGCGTGAGTTCCGGGAGTAAGCACCTGCGCGAACTCTTTTTTTGCCATAAATGCTCCAATCGGGAAACCGTTGCCCAGCGCTTTCGCCATGGACAGCGCGTCCGGTTCAACGCCGTATCCCTGGAACGCATAAAAAGTGCCGGTCCGGCCAACGCCGCACTGCACTTCGTCAAACATCAGCATAATGCCTTTGGCTGTGCAAAGTTCCCGGACCGCTTTGAGATAAACCGGGTCGGCAGGCATGATTCCGCCTTCACCCTGAACCGGCTCCAGCAGGACTGCCGCGGTTTTATCCGTAATCGCAGCTTCAAGCGCCTTGATGTCATTGAACGGCACCTGAACAAATCCGGGGGTGTCCGGGGCAAAACCTTTCCGGTATTTGCTCCGGCCGGTGGCCGCCAGCGTCGCCAGCGTCCGGCCGTGGAAAGAATCTATCATTGAAATCACTTCATACTTGCCTTTTTCAGAACCCCATTTCCTTGCCAGTTTGATCAGCCCTTCGTTGGCCTCGGCCCCGCTGTTGGCAAAAAATACCACGCCGTCAAAACCGGCCTTGACCAGTTTTTCACCGAGCAGCGGTTGAACTTCATTCATGTAAAGATTGGAAACATGCACCAGCCGGTCAACCTGCTGCTTGATTGCTTCCGAAACTGCGGGATGGCAATGTCCCAGATTGCAAACACTGATGCCGGCGGCAAAATCCAGATACTGTTTGCCCTCGCTGTCCCAGACATACGAACCCTGCCCTTTCACCAGAACCAGTTTAGGGGAATAGGTCTGCATTACATATTTCTGATACCGTTCGGCTGTCTTATTATAATTACTATCGCTCATCTTCAATAATCTCCATATATATAAAATTGATTAAAACACTTAAAAAGAAAAGACTTACTGTACACCGTTCAAACAAAAAATCAAAAAGAATACTGTTTCCGTTCTCCAACTTCTTCTGCGCTAATGATTTTACAGAGAATTCAGTGATTCAGGAAAACATATAAATGGCAGGATCATCGTCGCGGGGGCTGCTTATGAACAAACAAAACCGCCTCTTTCTTCAACGCGGGCGTCAAAGAAAAAGTCAGCGCATTATATATATTATAATCTGTATTGCTCATAAAAATCCATAAAAATAAAATTGTGATTTATAAAATACACCATTCATGCTGAAAAATCAAAAAGAAATCTGTTGATGTCCTTGAAAATCAGCTGGAAGGATTATTTTCGGGAAATATCCCTGCTGTAATTCGTGACGCCGTCAGCAATTGCCTGAGCGATCAAATTCTGATACCAGTCACTTCCCAGCTGCATTTCCTCTGTCTTGTTGGAAAGGAAGCCTGTTTCGACCAGCACTGCCGGACATGGCGCGTTTTTAAGCACCATGAAACGGGCCCGCTTGATTCCGCGGTCAAACGTTTTGCTATGCGCAATCAGAGATTTGTGCACTTCGTAAGCCAGCCCCATGTTATTCGGGTCATAACGGTTACCGTCCTCACGATGTTCCGCTACGAAACCGCTGGTGGAATTAGTGGATGACGTGCCGAACGGCGCCAGGCAGAAAGTTTCAATTCCGCTGACTTCCGGATTAGCCGCTGAATTGCAATGGATCGAAATGAACATATCAGCGCCTAAATCATGGCAAAGTTTCGAACGCTGAGTAAGTTCGATGAATTGATCGGAAGTCCTGGTCATGGCGACGGTAAAACCTTTTTTCCGCAACGCATTGGATAATTGAGTAGCGATCCTCAAAGCAATATCCTTTTCCCTGTACCGGAATTTCCCGCCAGTGTCTTTGCCGCCGTGTCCGGGGTC